>JAGHCO010000135.1 GCA_021160405.1 Candidatus Aerophobota bacterium | reverse complement strand
GGGCTTCGGCTCACCCTCGCAATGACATCGCATTTGACAGGTCTAAAGACCTGCACACTACTGGTTCGATAAATCGAACCGCTACAATATTTGCAATACATTTATGCATTAGCATAAAGTTTAACCTTGGGAATTTTCTTGAAATGAGGGTCCAGAGTGTAGACCTCAAGGTTATTCTCTTTGGCCAAGGTAGCGATAAGAATATCAGTAAGAGGCAAAGTTACACCCTGCTTTCTAAGCTTAAATGAAGTTTTTCCTACTTCTATCCATGTATCCTTAGAAACTTCTACGTAAGGTAAAACAGTTATTTTATCCTCTATATCCCCATAATCTTTCTGTGAACGAGAACCTTGAAGGAGCTCAGAAACAATAACCCCAGCTACTACTACCTGATTACTATTTAACAATTTATCTAATTCAGCCTTTTCTTTTGATTGTGGAGAATTGAAAAATTGAATCCAGACAGAGGTATCTACAATAACCTTACTCATCCAGCTACATCTCCCGCCAGTTTTTCCAGTTATCAATTATTTTTACTTTTCCAGATAAATTCTTTAGTTGTTCTATCTTTACTTTCCGCACATACTCACTTAATGCTTTATTAACAGCTTTACTTTTGCTTCTTTCCCCAGTAATTTTAGCTATATCTTTTAAAAGTTGCTCATTGACATCTAAGGTAGTCCTCATTTTTCACTCCTTTTGTGTTTGAAAATGTCATAGCTTTTACGCACTATAATTTTACATCAAATTTAATAAAAGTCAAGAGGTAAGCCTTAAGATGTTAAATGAGAGGCTAAAGCCTTCTCTATCCAAAGGTGGAGCTACTCATAAAACTGCTGGAAAAAGTTATCTTTGTAGGAGTTTGATAAATCGAACCGCTACAATATTTGCACTACATTTATGTATTCTGCGGCTATTGAGAAAGGCGAGCCTTTTTAAGCATCTCATCTGCTTTTTCTTTTTCACCAATTTTCATATAAAGAGAGGCGATATATCTGTAGAGCTGCTGAACATTGCGAGGGTGGAACTGAAGGCTTTTCTTATAAATGGAAATTGCCTCCTTAATTTTTCCTCCTCTAACAAAGGAAGAACCTAAGACGGAGTAAACTTGAGAAATAACCCCCATATTTCTCTTTAATTTAACTGAATCCTTTCCACTTAAATCCTGCTTTAGATTGCGGTCTCTGGTAAGTAAAATAGCTGATGCCCGGCGAAAGCATTCCATCGCCTTATTTAATCTTTTATACTCTAAATAGCTTCTCCCAGTAAAGAAATCCTCAATAAAATTTGAACCGTATCTTTCTTTAATATATCGGTAGTGGTTAATTAAAGATTTAACTACCTTTAAATTCCTCTCAGCTATAGTATACTTTGGATTGCTCTTAAGAGCCTCCTTAAACATTTTTAAAGATTCATCAAGATGACCCGTTTTCTGGTATATGGCTCCGAGGTTGTTTAGAGAATACATTCTGGATACCTGGGTGTAAAGAGCATTTTTGTAAGCCTCCTCAGCTTCTTTTAATCTACCCTGCTCAAGATAAACATTCCCAAGGTTATTAAAAGCACTTGGATCAAGCTTAGTTTTAAGAGATTTTTTAAAATGGTAGGCAGCTCTATTGTAGTCCTTTTTCTTCATATAAGCATAACCTGCATAAAAATTGAGCTCTCCATCTCGGGGATCAAACTTTAAGGCTCTCTGATAATTTTTAATAGCGATATCCCACTTTTTAGCAACCGCAGCTTTGTATCCATCAAAAAGATAAATATTAGCAACAAAGGGGGTAAGGTTAAGCAAAAGTAATCCTGAGCAAGCAGCACATATTAAACCATGATAGATAGCTTTATAAGAGGGACGCAAGAATAAGGATACAACAAGAGCACCTGCTCCTACAACCCCCATAGCAATAGGGATGCTGGTAATCAAGGATTTAAAAGCAAGGATAATGACTCCTACTACAACAGAGACTATGATACCCTGAATTACTTTGCTAAGTAAAGCTATTTTTTTATTTTGAGTTTTTTCTCTGTAGTATTTTGCCATAGGTTAACTCTTTATGCTGGCTAAAACCTGCGGAAGATACAGGCAAGATGCCTGTGCTACCAGAAAAGAAAAACCAGATTGCTACGCTAATGCGAGAGTGCCTGTCGAGGAGTAAAATACTTATCAGTTATTTTTTTCACAGTATTCTCTCTTAATCGTTTAGATGCATCAATTACCTCAATGCTAAGTATCTTTCCCTCCTTTCCAATATCAAGTACTATGCCTTCTGCCAGTTCTTCACTGTATTCAAATTTACCCTTTTGTAATTCTATATCCAATATATCAATGTCTTTTACATATCTAATCTTCATAATTATTCCTCCAAATATTTCTCTGGTTTTGCAGGATACGCTGTCACCACCAAAATATGATTCTCTTGTTCTTCAAATACTACTCTAATAAGATACTCGCCGTATATCTTTTGTGCTATTTTTCTTCCCCATTTACCCTGAACTATAGATTGAGGCCCTTTTAATATTTCCCGTACTTTTTGTGTGCTCAAGTCCCTCTCTCGCATTTTACGCAAAGCATGAGGATGAAATATTATATTTTTCTTTTGCTTCATTATAAATTTCTTTAGGAAAATTTTCAGGAATATTTTCAGGAATATTTTCAGTCTTCATCCTATATCTGAGATGGGGAGTATAACAAATTTCTTTCCCTTCAAGTTTCTTGAGAGACTGGAAATTTAAGCATTTATTTTAATTATAGCAAATATTGGAAAATTTGCAATTTTTTAGAGAGAGAATCGAGATTGCCACGCTATCGCTCGCAATGACAGGATACTTATCAGGTCTAAGGACCTGAGCTACATTGCAAACCTTGTAATCTGCACTACATTTTTGCATTGGGAGGATAAATCCTCCCCTACCCGAGGGATAACCCTCCTTTAGGCTACAATAGCAAGGCCCATTAAAAGAAATAACAAAAGCCCATTGGGAGCAATATGTAAGGGGAAACTAACTACACAGTGAACTAAAATTACCAATACCCCCATAGTTAAGCCCAGTTGAGGAATAAATTGAGATTCCTTCTTTTCCTCTCTCTTTTTCTTTAGAGAATTTATCCTTCCTCTAAAAAAAGTAAATATAAGCCAGAGCCAGATAAAAAGCCCTATGATACCCATTTCTGCTGCAATCTCAACATACTCATTGTGAGATTCCCTTGCCCATACCGCAAGATGAATATCATTTTTATGGGCAGGGTTTTCAAAGTATTTACCTTGATAATTTAAATAATGGTACTTAAAAGTTCCCACTCCCTCACCTATGAAAGGGTGATCTTTAACCATCATTAAAGATATTTTCCAAATCATTAGTCTTTGAACAAAGGAAGTCTCACCTTTAACTGCCGAGGCAAATCTTTCTCCAACAGTAAATCGAGACCAATTTATAGGGTTTTCAGTGGAAAAGGTAAGAGTAATGACAGCTATTACTATTAAAAGGTAAACTATTCTTAATCTATAGCGAAATAAGACCTTGTATCCAAGATACCCTATAAGGAGGATTAACATCACCAGAGAGGCTATCCCCAATCCCATTAAGGCTCCCCGAGTAAAAGTCATCATTACCCCTGTGTAGGAAAGAGGAATAGTTATAGCTAATATGTATTTTCTTATCCCCTTGACCACTAAAAAATAACCTACCATTGCCGGGATAACTGCCCCCACAAAACCTGAGTAACGGTTAGGATTGCCAAAGGTAGAAAAAATATTTCCTCTCCCTCCTTGACGGGCCCAGAATTTAAATTCTATATTGTAAAATTGAAATACAGCGTAGGTAGAGGAGATAAAACAAACAGCTACTAAAACCCAGAAAACTCTATTTTTCTGACGGTTAGTTCTTATAAAATTAACAGTTAAAAAGAGAATGAAAAAGTAGCTTAAATACTGGGCAAGATCAATAAGACTAAGGTAAAATGAAATTGAATGGACAAGAGAGATAAGAGCTATCCCAGTAAAAGCGGCTAAGGGAAGCCATATATCAGATTTAACTATTAGGAACCTTCCATCCTCCTCCGCTTTTATTAAGTATATACCTAAAAGGATAATGAGAACAGATTGAGCAAAGGTGCGTTTGGGCAAAAGAAAGTTGTTCTTTGACCAAATGGAAAACAAAAGAGGGGTTACAAAGGCTACAATGATTATACCTATCTCCATCACTCTGTTAATAATGGGAATAGATTCAAACTCATTTTTAAGGGGTTTAGAGGGGGTTCTTTGGACAGAGGATACTTTTATCCCATAAGATTTTTTTTGACCCTTTATTTGACCATCTTTTTGAGATATTTTTTTCTTCTTGCTGTTTTTCTTACTCATAATAGTCTTAGAATTAAAAATACTTAGTATATCTGTATCTGCAATGGTATTCAATCAAAAAAGTAGCCTGTCCCCTTTTTTGTGTTTATAATTATAGCAAATGTTGGAAAATTTGCAATTTTTTAGAGGGAGAACCGAGATTGCCACCTCGCTATCGCTCGCAATGACAGATAAATCTGTATTTCCATTTTACACTTCGCATTTGGCAATCCTTACGACCTGGACTAAATCAAAAAGGGGACTGTCCCCTTTTTCCCTTTTTCCTCGCAATGAGATGTGGTTTACTGAGGATTTACTACTTCTTTAAAATGTTATCTCTACATAGGCAGAGCCTCCCAAACTGTAGTAATCCTCCCCTACCTTCACTTTATCTTTGAAGTAAGTTCCCTCTAAACCCAGTTTCATATTAACATTTTCCATCATCTTGTAGGCAACATGGGTGCTAAGCTTCCAGGTTTCGTTATCCTCGGATTTTTGCAGAGCAACTTCTTTTTGCTTTAATTCTCGGGACAGAGATGTAGAAAGGTGAATCTCATTTTTAAAATTTATTATTCTCCTGATAAAGGGGATTTTTGCTCCCCAGGGTAGATAAGTGTAATAATCAAACTTTAATCCATAGGTGGAGGAAAAACTCAAAGTTTTTCCCTCTTGCCCGTAAGGTTTCTCTTCATTTTTTGTAGATTTATAAGTAAAAGTAGAGGAAAGATTTTTTAATCTTTTAAATGTTACCTTCCAGGTAACAGAGGGTTGATGATTAACAGTAGTAGAGATATTCCTCTTAACTGTTTCCTTTTTAGCATACTTTAGCAAAAGACGGGAGGAAGTAAAAAGAAAACCAGAAACTCTATCAATTAATGGGGTAGAGTTAAGATCAAGGTTAAGGCTACCCACTGGCCAGCTTTTTACTGTTGTAAAAAGAGGAGCTCCTTCCTTAACTTCATTATCCTCTACTTTTCCGTATTCAAGGGAAGTTACCAAAAAATTAAAAGGGTGCCAGGTTTGACGCAGAGAAAGACTCTTCTTTTCAAGATTTAACTTCTCATATCCATCTTTGGGATGTATATCCTTTAATCCCACCTGGTTAAAAAAACCAAGAGAAGTGGTGGTATTCTCATAAATCAGTTGTTTCTCCAAAGTGTAGCTGGTATAGTAAGATAAGCTCTCAAAAATTTTAGGTCCTTTAAAGAAAGTCCTCCAGCGAAAGGGAAGAGAATAAGAAATCTTAGAATTAGCAGATACTTTCCTTTTAAAAGGAGGAGTGGAAGAAAAATTATCCTCGGTGCAGCCTCCCTTATAATCCATCCTCGGAGAGAGACGAAAAAGACTGAGTCTGGAGCTTATATTAAGAGATTTCCCTCTGGATTTTGGTCTTTCTCTACCCTCAGCTTGAGCAGTATCACTTGTAATTTGAGTAGTATCACTTTGAGAAAAACCCATCTCAAAGCTAAAGTTTTTAGCTGGACGGAAGGGAAGAGTAATACTTCCCTTCTTAGTTATATCTTTAGTTGATGGCTTGGATTCAATTTCAGTTTTAGTTGTATCTAACTGATAGGAGGAGGAGATATTTGTAGGTAAAAGAAAAAATTTGACAGGAACTCTGTAATCAAGGGAAAGCTTATGTGAATCTTTAGTGATTTTTTCTGGGTTTTCCCTAATAGGGTAGTGAGTAAGAGAATTAGACCCTTCATAGATTAACTTTGGCCAGGGAGGAAGACGAAATCCAACCCTATAAGATTTAGATTCTTCTAACTTTTTATCTTCCTGATGAGTAGTTTCCTCGCTTATAGAATGGATAGATTTTTTTGATAACTGATAAGAGATGGGAAGAAAAGGAATAAGATTAAACTCAGTTTTGTAAACTTCAGATTTTTCTAATCTCCTGCTTTTCTCTACCTCTTTTAAAGCAGTCTTTTCAACAGCTATATTCCGTGTAGACTTTTCCAGATTCTCATAAGAGATAGGCATAAAAGATATGAGGGAAAGCTTTGCTCCCCAGCGGTTTATCTTAAGCTGTTGATTGGTAGGAGATGAACCAATTATACTAAAGGATGAATCAACTTTTTTATGTTCACCCATAAGGGACAGATACTTTGAAAGATTAGCCTTGAGGGAATAACGCTCGGCCTGTCCCTCTTCTTTGCAAACATTGCTTAAGTATATATCATCTACATATATATGGATAGAAGCTATCCCACTTATTCCCAATCTTACCTGATTTATCTTGCTAAAAGATGGATTTCCTTTGGGATTAAGCTGAGAAAATGGAATCTGGATATTCACCCAAACTGATGGAGAGGATAAAGGATAGCTATACTCATAGTAATTATCCTCAACATCAGGGCCAAAGCGAAGATAAAATTCCCCACCTGTTGTATTTTCTTGATACAGCCATAGGTTAATTTGACGATAGTTAGAAAAATCCTTAGGGGAGATAAAAGTTTCCTGAATATAGCCAGTTTTCCCTGAGATGGCAATGGCTGATTCTTTTCTATACTTTCCCTCCGAGGTTTGATAAGTTCCATACATATCCTTATAATATTTGCGAAACTCAGAGCTTTCTTTAAGAGGATCAGGAAAATCAATATCATCGTAGTTATTTACCCCTTTAACATCTACATTATACTTTTCCCAGCGATCTCCTGAGATACTAATCTTAGCAAATTTTACTGTATCATTTCCAGAGCCGGTGATCCATATCCGAACATTCTTAACTAAGGATTTTACTGAATCCCAGTTATCTGCATCGCTTAAAAGTATAGTGTATTTATACCATCCATTAAAAACTAATTGTTTATATTTATCTAAAAGGATATAGGTAGAGAAATTCTCTTCTTTATCCAGATTTCCATCACCATCAAGGTCCTCTGTATCAAGTTTTCCATTACCTTTTCCAATTAATCTATCTCCTATCAAGATTCCTGTATCTTCCCCTGGGTTTAGAATACCATCTCCATTTTTATCTTCTGTATCAAGCCCATCATCATCAGTATCTTCACTTACTAATCCTAAATCAAAATGAACAGTGGCTTCTGTTGGTATTTTATTTACCCAAACCTCAAGGTATTTCATTTTAGTGTAATCTTTACCTACAGGGGAAAGAGAATAAACTACTGAATCCCAGCTTGCAGATGTAAAATCATACTTTAAGTTAAGAACTGTTATATCATCCTTGCTCCATATTGGATTAACCTTTTCTCCTTTTATCTTTTCATCAGAGATTTGAATCTTGTTCCTTTTTGAAGGGTCTTGCCCAGGTGGGATACTTGAGAGATGCCAGCTATCTTTATTCATAGGTAAATCATCCTCAACTTTAGTTGATGAGAAATCCTCCAGCATTGCCTTTCCAAATGTGTTAGGATTATAGGTGGACTTAGCTAACTCTCCAGAAAAAGAAATATCTACAGGAAACTTACCACCCAAGTTGGGGTGAAGACTAAAGTGAGTATCTACCTCCATTACATCTTGAGATGTAGGAGTAGAACCAACCTTTGGCACCTTATTAGCTTTAGTAGCAGATTGAGATAGAAATGTAGAACCAAGGGAAAAGTTAGATAATCCAAGAAATTTTTTATCAGGGATAAACTGCAATCTTGCCCCTAAAATAGTAGCCTGTCCCCCAAAAAAAGGGGAGTATTCGTAATCTACCCTTATCTTAGTAGTAGAGGTTATTCTACCGGGATTAACAAAACTAAGATAGCCTGAAGGATAATCAATTACATAATCCTCATCACGAACCAATAGCTCTCCATTAAGGTAAACTTTCTCGCTTCCGGGAATAATATCCGGACGAAGGAAGTAAGCCTCAATTGCATGAGAGAACTCGGTATGCAAAGTATAGCGATGATAACAATTAGGAGGATAAGCATCAGGAAAAGGTCTATAATAAGTTCCTGAAGAGGCAGGGTTGGTAATCTTGGCTATACCAAAATCAAAGTCTATATTAACCTCGTAAGAGGACGGCTCAGTATCTCGGCTTGCCCAGTCGTAAACAACTTTTCCCGATAAATCAATAATTTTAAATACAAAATCATTTTGATTTATTCTTTGAGAACCTAAATAGTAGCGATTCTCAATTTCATATTTATGGTAAAGGGGATCAGGACCTTTTTTAATCATACGATAACCTGTAGCTGGATGATAACTACCATCTTCATCCCTGTATCTAACAGCAATAACAAACTGATCGCCTATGTTTTTATAAAAATTTATCACTCCTCTCTCATAGTCAACAGAGTAATCCTGGCCAAGGTACTGAAGGTCAAAATATCCTGTGTAGGCACTATCTCCAGATGTAGGCTCTACAGTCATCTGTACTGTGACTCCTGAGACATTGTTTGTCCCATCCTCATCATCTATCCAAATTTCAGCACTTCCAGAGGTATAAGAGAAAGAGGGGTTACCAAATTCATCTGGGGGATAGAGCTGGTCAAAGTAAAGCTTAAAATACTTTTGTTTAAGATAACTGGTATCAGGAATATCCCTTTTTTCAAAAGTAGTTTTTCCAGTGAAGGTTTTAGTTTCAGAGATACCCTTAGTTACACTACCTATTCCCATCAGGTAAAAATTTTTCCATTTAGCTCTAATTCTGGCACCAAAGACACTCTTTGAGTAGGAAACAAACTCGGTCTTAGGAAGAGACAAGGTCATATCTCCAAGGTTTACTTCTTGAACAATCTCATTTTCTTTCCCCTTATAGGTTAAATGAATCTTCTGTTGTTCGGTGCGGGGAAGGGTATCATCGTAATCCACATTTACAGATATTTTAGTTCCAATTTTCCCTTTTACCTTCACCTGAAGTTTCTGTTCTATATCAGTGGTAGATGTTGTCTTCTTTTTCTGTTCCTCAGTCTTAGGATTAATGTAGTGAAAGTGGGTGTACTTTATCCCTATAACTTTTCTTCCCCTGACTGTAAGATGAGATTTCCCGGGAAGGTTGGTATCAATTATACCTGATTTAAAAGAAAGAGGTAGGAAGTTATCATCTCCCTCTCCGGAAGACAGTTGATAAATATATGGATCAAAGTAAACTTCATTAGAAAACAGGGTATCTTTCCTAAAGGGGTAAAGCTCTCTCTGAGCTGTTTCCCAAAGGCTCCCTTGAGAGTAAGCTGGCAGAAAAGTAAAGAGAAATAAAAACAGTACCATCAGGGGGATACCCCCTGAAACCCCCGGTACCATCAGGGGGATACCCCCTGAAACCAGACCAAATAATTTTAGAAGTTTTGCTTTCATATCTTTATAATAACTAAATATTAAAAAATAATCAAGAAAAAACAGTTTCTTTTCTTGGCTAAGAACTTAGGACTAACAACTGTTGACTATTTATAGGCGGGCTTGGATGGAACTAAGGTGAGCCTGGTAGCCCTCTTCTTTAGCAAGATTAGCAATATCCTTTACCATTAGTTTTAAAGCCTCAGGGGAAATTTTCTGATAAGTTATTCTTTTAAGAAATGTTTCTACAGAAAGCCCTGAGAAAAATTTAGCTAAAGAGCCTGTGGGCAAGATGTGATTTGTCCCGCTAATGTAATCTCCTATGGCTACAGGAGAAAATGGGCCAAGAAAAACAGAGCCAGCATTAGTTATTTGAGATAAAATTTTATCAGGGTCATCAGTAATTATTTCCAGGTGCTCAGGAGAAAAATCATTTGAAAATTGAATTGCCTCATCTATACTATCAACAATTAAAATAGCACCATAGCTATCTAAAGACCTTTGAATTATAGCTTTTCTCAATGTAGTAGGAACTAATTTTTTTAACCTCTCATAAACCTCATTTGCTAATTTTTCAGAAGTAGTTACTAAGACAGAGCAAGTATTCTCATCATGCTCAGCCTGAGCTATTATATCCCAGGCAACATAAATAGGATTAGCTAAATTATCAGCTATAATGAGAATCTCACTGGGACCAGCCGGACAATCTATACCAACTTCTCCTAAGGAAGCTAAATAAGCCTTAGCCGCTGTAACATAAATATTACCAGGACCTACAACTATATCTACCTTAGGAATCATCTGAGTTCCATAGGCAAGAGCAGAAATCGCCTGGGGACCTCCTGCATTAATTAAAACATCTGCCCCAGCTATATCAGAGGCTACCATTACAGAAGGTGGAATTTCTGGAGGGCTGGCAACTATCACCTCTGGCACTTTAGCTAACTTAGCAGGAACAACTCCCATCATAACTGTAGAAGGATAATTAGCCTTTCCTCCAGGAACATAAACTGCTGCTCTTTTAACTGGAACAAACCTTTCCCCTAAGATATAGCAAGTTTCTTTTTTGCCAGAGAAACTCTTTTTGAAGATGTAATCTCTTCTTATTTGGTGTCGATGGAAATCCTCAATTTGCTTCTTCATTTTCTTTAAAGATTGAATAAGCCCGGGAGAAACTTTCCTGTAAGCCTGTTTAATTTTTTCTCTGTTCACACGAATTTGGTTTAAGGATAAAACTATCCCATCAAACTTACGAGTAAATTTTAAAACTGCCTCATCTCCTTCCTCCTTTACCTGTTCAATTATAGGGATAACCTCAGAAAAAATTTGTTTTAACTTTTTCCGGGACCTTTTAACTATTCTTTTGTATTCTTCCTCAGTTAAGTCTTTAATCTTTACAGGAAATCTCATAAAAGCACCTTCTTTGTAAAAGATGGTTGCAAAATCTTTACTCAAATTACTAAATCTAAGTTTAACTTATCCAAATTTTAACAGTTTTTTCTTCTGTTGTCAAAATAGTTTTTTCTCTTGCTTTTTTATCCTTTTCCTCTATAATAACCTCAATTTTATAAAAAAGAAAAAGGGGACTGTCCCCTTTTTTAGTAAAGGGGTATTAAAATTGCTTGAAAGAAAGTATATGCTTGGCAATGAAGCAGTTGCATATGGGTTAGTAGAGGGAGGAGTAGAAAAGGCGTATGGTTATCCTGGTACTCCATCATCAGAAATTATGGAAAAGCTAATAAAATTATCCAAGCAGTATAAATTCTACGTAGAGTGGTCAGTAAATGAAAAGGTTGCCTTAGAAAATGGAATTGGTTCTTCCTGGGGAGGGAAAAAAGTTGCTGTGGTTATGAAACATGTTGGTCTTAATGTAGCCGCTGATCCATTTATGACCCTTTCCTACACTGGAATAAAAGGCGGTTTTGTGCTCGTTGTAGCTGATGACCCTTATTCTCACTCCTCACAAAATGAACAGGACTCAAGAAGATATGCCAGTTTTGCCAGGATACCCTGTCTTGACCCTTCATCCCCTCAAGAGGCAAAAGAAATGGCTTCTTACGCATTTGAGCTATCAGAAAAGTTTAAAATTCCTGTTATGCTTCGTTTAACAACCAGAATCTCCCATGCAAAGTCAGATGTAAAAATAGAAGATAAGAGAAGCAAAAATTCCTTAAGCAAATTTGAAAAAAATTCATCCAGGTGGGTTGTTATTCCAGCAAACACACGTCAGTTAGTTGTTAAGTTAAATGAGAAACAGGATAGTATAAAAGAGGAACTTGAAAGATCGCCCTGGAATAAGTTAGAGCTATCAAGTTCAAAAATTGGTGTTATTGCATCAGGAGTTTCTTACCTATATGCAAAGGAGGCAATAGATTCCCTGAACTTACCCGTATCCTTATTAAAAATTGGGACATATCCGCCTCCGAGAGGTTTGGTAAGCAAGCTTTTAACCCATACTGATAAGGTTCTGGTTGTTGAGGAACTTGACCCAGTTCTTGAAGAGTTCTCAGCGATGTGTGCAAAGGAAACTAATCCAGGTGTTAGTATACTTGGTAAGTTCACCCATCACACCCCAAAATCTGGAGAGTTCTGTGTTGATACAGTAAAGAAAGCTCTAAGTAAGATTTTAGGAAAGCCTTTTAAAGAAATAAATGTATTAAGCAATGTAAAAAAATTGCTTCCTCCAAGACCACCTGTACTTTGTCCTGGCTGTCCTCATAGAGCAACTTTCTATGCAATGAGGAAGGTCTTTGGTAAAGAGGCTATTTATCCAAGTGATATTGGATGCTATACCTTAGGTATTCATATGGGAACTGTAGATACCTGTGTGTGTATGGGGGCAAGCATAACCATCTCTTCTGGGCTTTACAAATCTGGAGATGACAGAGATATAGTATGCAGCATTGGAGACTCTACATTTCTGCATACGGGTATCCCTGGTCTTATCAATGCCGTTTACAATAAATCCAATATAGTGGTGGTTATCCTTGATAATGGGACAACAGCAATGACAGGACATCAACCACACCCTGGCACAGGGATTACAGCACAGGGAGAAAAAACTTACAAGGTTTCCTTTGAACAAATTGTTAGGGGATGTGGAGTCAACTGGGTTAAAACAATAAATCCGTATGATTTAACAGAATCCATTGAAATATTCAAGAGAGCAAAGAAGATAAGCGGGGTTAGAGTAATTATTGCGAAAGGGTTATGTGCACTTCTTGAAAGAAAATTAAGTGGAAGAAGAAAACAATTTGAGGTTACAGATACCTGCATTGGATGCAAGAAGTGCATTGAATTTGGATGTCCAGCAATCATCTGGGATGGGGAAAAGGCAGTGATTAATGAGCAGTGTCTTGGATGTGGAGTGTGTGCTCAAATTTGTCCAACTAATTCAATAAAGATTAAGGGATAAAAGATGAAATTTGATCTTATCATTGTTGGTGTGGGAGGTCAGGGAACAATCCTTGCCTCTAATGTTATTGGAATATCTGCAGTAAAGGAAGGAATACCTATTAAGGCAGCAGAAACCCATGGAATGGCACAAAGAGGTGGTTCTGTTGAAAACCATGTAAGAATTGGATGCAAATACGGGCCGTTAATACCAAAAGGTAGTGCCGATGCTCTGTTGGGATTTGAACCAGCAGAGGCAGTTAAACACTCTCATTTTCTTTCAAGAGATGGTGTTGCTATAATCAACACAGAGAAAATTATCCCCCTCTCAACTACCTCTAAAGGATTTAAATACCCAGATATAGATTATCTTATCAGTGAGTTTAAAAGAGTTTTTAAGAATGTTATCACGTTAAATGCTGCAGGATTAGCAAGAGAGGCTGGAAGTATTATGACAGTTAACACTGTTATGCTTGGTGTTCTAACAAGATACCTGCCCATTAAAGAGAGGATAATTGTAGAAACTATCACCGAACTTGTTCCAAAAAAGTTAGTTGAGGTTAACCTTAGAGCATTTGAAGCTGGCAGGAATGTAGTAGCAGCTTAGTCTTCCTCAAAGGGCTTTGGTGAGTCCCTGAGGAAAATAAAATCCATTTTCCTTGAAATACTTGATTAAATCGGAACGTTTTACTGACATTTACTAAGTCTCGATGGATAACTGTTCTAAAAGGCCTCCTCCAACAGGAATTTCTTTGCCCTGCTGATGGTATGCTTTTATCATCTCGTACAAAGCATCTTTAAGCATTTCCCTGCATTCTTCTAAAGTATTTCCTTCAGTTATTACCTCTGGCCATTCCACTAACTGCCCCATATAACCAGAGCTTATTTTTGTATATTTAGCAGTATAGTTGTTCAACATAATAAGCCTCCCTGTATTATTGTCATATAATACTATGTGGAAATTCCCTTAATATAATCATAAAAATATAGGACTTTTTTAGAATTACGGGGGTTAATCAAAAATGGCTCCACATCCTTTGCTAATTGTTTAAAATCAAGTTTTTTGCATCTTGCCATGAGCTTATTTTTTAAATCGTCCATGCCATCGATTTTTATCTTTAGTTTTAAATAATCAAGATTTGGGTTTGTCTTTCCAAATAAAAAAATTGCATCATAAAAGTCTCTACCCATTGCACGTCTTCGATTAAAAATAGCGTATATTTTCTGAGCTAATAAAATATCGATCGGGGTTATATTCATCCTGGAGAATACCTCAAATTTGTTGATGATGATCTTCTCGGGAGAATAAGTAAATCCCTGCGACTCTGTATCTAAACGAATTGACATCTTTTCTTCTCTATAATTGGATAGCTCATTTTTGTAAAGTATCTCAGGAATCTTTAAATAACAACGATAAGCTCCTTTAAAAACATTCCTGATTTCTACAACATATCCTTCAAGTTCCAGCTTTTTCTTTACCAGCCCTGTAACTTTTTTGAAGTCTTCTTTCGCTAAACCGAAGTTATCAAAGTCTAAATCCTCAGAAAAGCGGTCGTTGCCATGTACAATTCTGATTGTAGTTCCGCCCATAAAGGACAATTTTTCTCCAAAGTTTGAGTCAAAAATAATCTCCAATATCTTGTATTGCAGGTATTCACGCAGAAGATTTTTCTTAAATATCCGCAATTGCACAGGATAAAATGATTCTATTTGATCTATATCAAGCATTTTTCATAAACTCCAAAAAAGAAACTACTCTCCTGGTTAGCGTTTTCTTACCAAACTCCTTAAGGAGTTTGTGAAGTTTTTTTTCGTTTATTTGTTTCAGGAATAAATCCTTATTCATACGTAGGCTGACAAAATCAGCTTCTGTCTTTATGTTTGGATTGATATAAAAGTAGTCCAAAATTGCTTTCTCAATGCTTGCAATCTTGAACCGTTTATCCTTATAATTTACAAGGTTGTAACCAAAAAATAAATTTGGCTTTACCTTTCTATAGATAAACTCCCCTATGGGAGTTTTAAATCTATAGGTTCTACGGGTAGATACCGAGGTTATGCCATAAACACTTTCAGGAATTAGATGATAATAAGAAAAAGCCATCTCAAGGGAGATGTATGATGGATTATATATCCTATTGGCAATTTCAAAAAGGACGTTCTCGTTTAATGTCAAATCGGAAAAAATATAATAACCCTTTATAACTTTTTTGATATAGCCTTTATTTTGCCATTCATTTAGCCTTCTAT
>JAGHCO010000021.1 GCA_021160405.1 Candidatus Aerophobota bacterium | reverse complement strand
CTGCGAATATGGAATCTAAAAAACTCAAAGAAGAGTTTGGAGATAGGTTAACGTTCTGGGGTGGTGGATGTGACACCCAAAAAATTCTTCCTCACGGAACTGTTCAACAAGTGCAGGAAGAGGTGAAAAGAAGGATTAAGGATTTTGCTCCGGGAGGAGGTTTTATTTTTGCTCAAGTGCATAATATCCAGCCTGATGTTCCTGTAGAAAATATTTTAGCAATGTATGAGGCGGCAAAGCAGTATGGCAAGTATCCTATTTGTTAACTGCCAAATAAGCAGCAAAAGCTCATCCTCTAGTGGTAGGAACGTCATATTCAATGTTATTCTTTTTGCAGTTCCTTCTGTGGAATCTTTACAAGTAAAGTTGTTGCACTGAAGCAACTTTTCATATAAATTACGTTAGCCACCTTAAACAATAAACTCACTCCACCCACCAAGATGAGGTATCCAACAGCAATTTGCACTGAGTATAATTAAGTCTTTATCGCTCCCATAGTCATGCCTCGGATCAGAAACCTCTGGAAAAGTATGTAAATGATAATGCCGGGAATCATAATAAGTGTCGCTGCAACAGTTGCATTTCCATATTCGGTACCTCGTACCCCTGTAGGTAAAAATAAGGTAACTGCTACCGATACCGGGCGAGCCTTACTCCCAGTAAGAACTAAAGCAAAGAAAAATTCATTTATAGATAAAACAAAGGAAAACACACCCGCAGCTAAAAGACCTGGCCTAGCTAAAGGAAGGATAACCCTTACAAAAGCTCCCACAATAGAACATCCGTCAATCATAGCTGATTCTTCAAGTTCTTGTGGAAGATCCTCAAAAAAACCTCTTAAGATCCAGATAACAAAAGGCAAGTTAAAAGCAGCATAAAGGATAATGAGTCCTTTTAGAGTGTCTAACATTCCTATCCTGAAATAGAGAAGATAAATAGGGATCACTACTGCTGCCGGAGGCATCATTCTCGTTGAAAGAAACCAGAAGGCAAAATCTTCTTTTCTCCGAATATCAAATCGTGCAAGGCTATAGGCTGCCATCATACCTAAAAAAAGCGATAGAGCTACCGAGCCGGATGCAATAATAAGACTATTTGCATAATATCTTCCGAATTCAGTATACTTTATAACATGAATCCAGTGAGTCAAAACGGGTTTAAAAATAATAGGTGGTGGTAAAGTGAAAAGTTCATTCAGAGTTTTGAAAGATGTAAGGACTAGCCAAACAATAGGAAAAATGGAAAGAATAACCATTACTCCTATCACAGCTATCCAAGGTTTTCTAAGACGATCTTTAAAACTATTCATTTATATTCTCCTGCGAATAGATCTAATAAGAATAAGGGAGAGTATAGTTAGAACAAAAACCATTATGTAGGACATAGCGGCAGCATAACCTAACCGTTGAAACACAAAACCTTCCTTCCATATCCTGTAACTTAAAAGCTCAGTTGCCGTTCCTGGGCCTCCATAGGTCATAACATATACAAGATCGTAAGTTCTAAAGGAATCAATGATACGTAACAGTAAAGCTACTGATATTAGAGGTTTGAGTAAGGGTAAAGAAATATACCAAAAAGTCTGACTTCTAGAAGCTCCATCAACCCAGGCTGCCTCTATAGGCTCTTGGGGTAAAGATACAAGTCCTGAGGTCAGAATTAAAATAAAAAAAGGAGTCCATTGCCATATATCGGCAATGGCTACTGAAATTAAAGCCCAGTTATGTTCCTGTAGCCAAAGTGGACCAGGAATTTTAAAAATACTAAGAATGTAGTTTAATATAGTAAAATCGGGCTGAAAAAGAAGCCGCCATATTATTCCTACTACTACAGGAGTAATCATCATAGGAGCAAGCATTGTGGTTCGAATAAATGTACGGCCTTTGAATCTTCTGGTTAAAAGCAGAGCTACACCTAAACCTAATATAAATTCGGTAGACACCGTAAGAAACGTAAACTTGGCCGTTACTGTTAAACTGTTGAAAAAATACTCATCATGGAAAATATCCTGGTAATTCCCTAAACCTACAAAAAAAGTAAAGGGCTTTCCAAATGTGAAATCGGTGAAACTTAAATATAATGAGTAAACAAGAGGATAGATAATAATCACAAGTAAAAATAATAAAGAGGGCAAAAGCAGGATGTATCCTATCTTTCGTCGTTTCAATATAGGCTCCCTATGGGGGAGAAATGGATGTTCCTCCCCCATGTTATTGATTTTTATGGTTTATACATACCCCAACGTCTGAATATCTTGTAATAAGTATCTTCCAAGTCATCCAGTGCTGCTTTAGGACTGGTTACTCCCATTAAAGTATCGCTAAGGGCAACCTCCATGTAGTCCAGTACCTCGTAATCTGGCATAATTTTCTCTCCGGGAGGTACACCTGGAAAATCAATAGGTCCAGCCTTAAGAATCTCGTAGAAAGCTTTATAGTTAGGCCAGTCTTTTTGGATCTCAGGGTTACTTAATAGGGAAATTCGACAACTCTCATAGTAAGGCACCAGTTCTCTTTCTAACTTTTTAGAGATAAGCCATTTTAGAAATTCCCAGGCAGCTTTTTTGTGTTTCGAATCCTTACTGATGCAAACCGACCATCCTCCTAGTAAAGCTCTACTTCTTATGGTACCGTCTGGAAGTTTTACCCCTGGCATTCTAGCAATTCCCCACTTACCGACAACCGCTGATTTGGCTGGATCTTTATAAACTCCGACTACGGAGGACCACATTATACTCGTAGCTGCTTTACCTCTGGCAAAAGCCATCATATTTTCATCAAATCCATATCCCGTGACTCCTGGTAGAGCTGGCCCTTTCAGTTGTACTAACTTTTCCAAGGCTTCAACAGCGCCTGGTGAGTTTATGGTAGGTTCCAGTCCTTTACTGGTATGTTTGTAAATGTACTGTCCGTAACTTCCCAAAAAATTAAGATAGGTACAGGCAAGCTGAATCTCTTTTCGTCCCATAAAGGTTACTCCATATACCTTAGGAGCAAGTTTATCTGTGATAGTATTGGCCATCTTAATCAGTTCATCCCAAGTTCGAGGTACAGTAAATCCATATTCAGCTAATATATCTTTTCTGTAAAAAAGCACCATAGGATTCACATGAGTAGGCATACCATACCATTTTCCATTATATCTCATATGTGTTTCTCTTAAAAGGGGATAAATATCATCTACATCAATTTCTTTCCAATCTCTCTTAATCCAGTCACTTATATCGAAAAGCCATTGAGAAAACAACGGCAAATCAGGATGGTGTAACTGCAATACATCATATTCACCCGTATGACCGTAACAGCCAGCCAAATTTTTGTGATAAAGCTCTTCGAATCCATAAAGATCAATGTGCACTTTCATACCTGTTTTTTCTTCAAATGCAGGAAGGAGCTTAATAATCTGTCTTTCTCTTATCTCATCAATCATAGAGACCTTAAGGGCAACTCCGCTGTATGGTTTTTGAGCTATAGCTACACTCACAGAGATACCCATTAAAAATATCACCATCCCCCCTATTATTAAGAACTTTTTGTTTTTCATACAAGCATCCTCCTTTTCTTCTTAAATAAAGATTATCCTTTTCTTACACCTCTACCTTTTACTTCCTCACCTCCTTCTGTGTTATTATGAGAATATAATAAGGTTAGAT
>JAGHCO010000167.1 GCA_021160405.1 Candidatus Aerophobota bacterium | reverse complement strand
CCCTCATGTTCGAGGAGTAACTATGAATCCCACTGACCATCCTCATGGAGGAGGAGAAGGACGTAGTGGCCCCGGTAGGCACCCTGTTACTCCGTGGGGAAAACCTACTAAAGGCATGAGAACTAGAAGAAAAGGAAAATCTTCAGATAAATTGATAGTTCAAAGGCGAAAAAAATAAAAGAAGAGGATTTAAATGAGCCGCTCCGTTAAAAAGGGACCATGGGTTGATTCTTGTTTAATTAAAAAAATAGATAGGATGAAAAAAGAAAAAAAGAAAAGTCCCATTAAGACTTGGTCGCGTCGATCAATGATTATACCTGACTTCGTTGGATATACTTTTGCTGTCCATAATGGTAAGGACTTTCGTAATGTTTATATTACTGAAGAAATGGTGGGACATAGGTTAGGAGAATTTTCTCCTACTCGCAGATTCGATCATCATGGAGCTCATGGTAAAAGAACAATTTCACCAAAGTAAAAGAAGTAATATGTAATGAGGCTTTTTACTTATTACATATCACTTATCACTCGTTACTATTTTAAAGGATTAATTAATGCAAGTAAAGGCGATAGGTAAATATATACGTATATCCCCTTTTAAAGCAAGAAGAACCGCTAATTTAATTAAGGGCAAAAGAGTACAGGAAGCTGTAAGCATCTTAAAATTAACCCCAAGAAAAAGCTCTCGGATAATTGAAAAGATTCTTAAATCAGCAATGGCTAATGCAAAAAATAATTTTAATTTATTCCCTGATCACTTATACGTTAAAAAAGCTCTGGTGGACAAGGGTCCCACTTTAAAAAGAGTTAAGCCTCGCGCCAGAGGTAGGGCTGATGTGATGAGAAGAAGAACATCTCATATTACTATTGTTCTTGAATCCTCAGAAAAGTAGTAGCTATTTAGTTTTTTAGAGAAGTAAGTTACTGGTAAGGAGGTAATCTTGGGACAAAAGGTAAATCCTATAGGATTAAGACTTGGTATAACTAAAGAATGGCAAAGTAAATGGTATGGAGATAAAAAAGACTACCCTCAGTTTTTGTATGTTGATTTTAAAATTCGAAATTTCCTTATGGAAAAATTCAAAAGGGCTAATATCTCCAATATTTCAATAGAAAGAGCTACCAACAAATTAAGAATAAATATTTTTGCTGCTCGTCCTGGTATAGTTATTGGAAAAAAGGGAGAGGTTATTGAAAAAACAAAAGAGGAACTGTCACAATTTGCTAAGGATAGCAAGATTTTTTTAAATGTTCAAGAGATACCTCATCCTGAACTGGATGCTCAACTGGTAGCTGAAAGAATTGCTTTCCAACTGGAAAGAAGAACAGGAACCAAAAGAGCAATGCGAGAAGCTATATCTCGAGCTATGGATTTAGGAGCAGAAGGAGTGAAAGTGATGTGCAAGGGAAGAATTGGAGGAGCAGAAATAGCCAGAAAGGAATGGATGAAAGAAGGAAAGATTCCCCTGCATACTTTAAGAGCAAAAATTGACTATGGAGTAAGTACCGCTCATACTACTTATGGATGTATTGGGGTAAAGGTATGGATATACAAAGGAGAAATTTTGCCTGCTTCCACTTTCTCCAAGGAGGAATCTAAGGATGCCTTTGCAACCGAAAAGAGTAAAATATAGAAAAAGTCAAAGAGGTAGAAGAAAAGGTATATCCTCAAGGGGAACTAAACTTAACTTTGGGGAGTATGGTTTAATTGCTACCGAAGCTGCTTGGATCACATCCAGACAAATTGAAGCTGTTCGGGTAACTATAATTAGAAGTTTGAGGCATGAAGGTCGGCTGTGGATTAGAATTTTTCCTAATAAATCAGTAACTAAAAAGCCTTTAGAGACTCGAATGGGTAAAGGTAAGGGGGAACCTGCAGATTGGGTAGCTGTGGTTCGACAAGGTAGAATTTTATTTGAAGTAGGAGGAGTTGAAGAGAGTAGAGCTAAAAAAGCTTTTACCTTAGCTTCACACAAACTACCCATTAAAACCAAATTCGTATCTGCCAATGAGGTAGTAAAATGAAAATTGCCGAACTAAGAGATATGGACAAAGAGGACCTTTTCTCCTCCCTCGCTCGATTAAGAAAAGAGCTATTTAATTTGAAGATTGAAATTACTCAGGGACGTACAAAGACATCCTCTAAAGTTAAACAGATAAAAAGAAATATAGCTCAAATAATGACCTTGCTTAGAGAAAGAGGAATTAGTCTATGATTTTATAAAAATAGGAGTAGAAGTTGAAAAAGGTAATTAAGGAGAGAGTGGGAAAGGTAATAAGTGATAAGATGGACAAAACGGTAATAGTTTTACTTCAACGAGAATTTGCCCATCCTCTCTATGGAAAGAGAGTGCGGAGAAGAAAGAAGGTTAAAGCTCATGACAGAGCTAATAAATGTCAAATAGGTGATATAGTAAAAATCATTGAAACCAGGCCTTTAAGTAGGGAAAAACATTGGCGGGTAACTCAAATCTTAAAGAGGATGAAATGATTCAACTGCGAACTCAACTAACAGTAGCTGACAATACAGGGGTCAAGAAGATAATGTGTATTGGGATTCCTGGAGGAGGTTCTCACCGCTACGCCAGGATCGGAGATATAATAGTCGGTTCAGTTAAGAAAACCATCCCCAATAGTGATATACCTAAAGGACAAGTGGTTAAAGCAGTAGTTGTCCGTACCAAGAAGAAAATAAAAAGAAAAGACGGAACTTACATTAAATTTGATGAGAATGCAGGTGTTTTAATTGATAATACAGGAAATCCAAGAGGTACACGTATTTTTGGTCCGGTCCCTCGTGAATTAAGGAAAAATTTTATGAAGATAATTTCCTTAGCTCCCGAGGTGTTATAGAGGTCGATAGTAATTAGTAATGTGTAATATGTGATGAGTAATGAGTAAAATAAGGAAATGGAAATGTCAAGGATTAAAAAAGGTGATGAAGTAGTAGTCCTTTCCGGTAAAGATAAAGGAAAAAGGGGGAAGGTAATTGAACGTATCCCTAAGGAAGATAAAATAATTGTGGAAGGGATAAGTATTACTAAAAGACACATCAGGGCAACTCGGAGAGGTCAGGAAAGTGGAATAGTAGAAAGAGAAGCTCCTATTCCTTCCTGTAAAGTTATGTTAATATGTCCCAGGTGCGGAAAAAGGGCTCGGATAGGAATTAAAATATCCAAGGTAAGTGAAGAAAAACTAAGAATTTGTAAAAAATGTGGTGAAGTAATTGATTAAAAAGCTCAAGGAGATTATCTAATGGCCAGATTAAAGGAAGTGTATCAAAGAGAAGTAATTCCTAAAATGATGAAAAAGTTTGATTTTAACAACCCAATGAGAACTCCCAGAGTAGAAAAGGTCTGTGTAAATATAGGAATAGGGGAAGCAAGAAATGACCCTAAGCTTTTAGATTTAGCTAAAAAGAATCTGGCCTTAATCACTGGGCAGCAGCCAGTAGTCACCAAAGCTAAAAAATCTATATCTGGATTTCATCTGAGAAAAGGAATGGCTATAGGATGTAAGGTTACCCTTAGAGGAGAAAGAATGTACGAATTTTTGGAAAGATTATTTAACTTAGCTATACCTCGGTTTAGAGATTTTCATGGGATACCTCTAAATTCGTTTGATGGTCAAGGCAATTTTACCCTGGGAGTGAGGGATCAATTAGTCTTTCCCGAAGTAGACTACGAAGATGCTAGAAAACTCCCCGGTCTATCAGTTACTATTGCAACTACTGCCGATAACGATGAGGAAGCTGAAGCACTATTGAGATTCTTGGGAATGCCCTTCCAAAGAAGAAATTAATTTTAGTTTTAGGAGATACAAAAAGTAATGGCAAAAAAAGCTCTGATAGAAAAGGCTAAAAGAAAACCAAAATTTAAAGTTCGTAGTTATAGCAGGTGCCGGATTTGTGGTCGTCCCAGAGGGTATCTACGTAGATTCGGCCTTTGTCGCATCTGCTTTCGCGAGCTTGCTAATAAAGGATATTTACCAGGGATAAAGAAGGCCAGCTGGTAAATGTGTAATAAGGAA
Source organism: Candidatus Aerophobota bacterium (assembly GCA_021160405.1). Taxonomy (GTDB): domain Bacteria; phylum Aerophobota; class Aerophobia; order Aerophobales; family JAGHCO01; genus JAGHCO01. Next base: position 13,339 of record JAGHCO010000167.1, on the reverse strand, counting down.
AGAGAGGAAAATATGCATACAGACCCCATTGCCGACCTTTTAACCAGAATTAGAAATGCTAATATGCTCTCTCAACCAAGTGTCGAGGTATTGACTTCTAAGTTGAAGGAAAATATAGTAAGCGTTTTAGAAGAGGAAGGATATATAAAGGGATATAAAGTTAAGTTTAGAGGGAATAGAAAAGTTCTGGAAATATTCTTGAAGTATTCTGAAGATGGTGAGAGAGTAATTACTCACTTGGAAAAGGTTAGTAAACCTGGTAGACGCAGGTACGTTAAAAAAGATGAGATTCCTCGGGTGTTAAATGGATTGGGAATTTGCATTCTCTCTACCTCTCGGGGAGTCTTTTCAGGAGAGAAAGCAAAAAATCTTGGTATAGGAGGAGAAATCCTCTGTTATATATGGTAGTAAGATGGTAATTAGTAATATGTAATGTGTAACAAGTGGAAAGTCTCTTTACTGTTCACATATTACTAATTACGTATTACACGTTACTGATTTATAAGGAGATTTTAATGTCCAGGGTAGGTAAAAGGCCCATTTCAATTCCCGAAAAAGTGAAAGTTTTAGTAAAAGATAGAATGGTTGAGGTAGAGGGTCCTAAAGGTAAGTTAGTTAGAGAAATTCCATTTAACTATCGGATAACCATTAGTAATAATCAGGTTATAGTTGAAAGATTAAAAGATGACAGGCAAACAAAAGCCCTGCATGGAACTGTTAGAACTCTTATCTCCAATATGATAAAAGGAACTCTGGAAGGATTTGAGAAATATTTGGAAATTGTGGGCACAGGTTATCGAGCTAAACTTGAAGGAAAAGTTCTTTCCTTAAGTTTGGGGTTTTCCCATACAGTGAGTTACACTCCTCCTGAGGGAGTAAACATAAAGGTAATGAATCCTACAACTATTAGAGTCTACGGATGCGATAAACAAAAAGTAGGAGAAGTTGCAGCACAAATTCGAGAAATTAAAAAGCCCGAGCCTTACAAGGGAAAAGGGATTAGGTATAGAGGAGAAATAGTAAAACGAAAGGTAGGAAAAGCCGCTCTGGGAGGAAAAGGATAGGACAAGAAAATGGACAAAAAGAATACAAAATTAATGCTTAGGGATAGAAGAAAAAAGAGGGTGAGGAAAAAAATATTTGGGAATGGAGAAAAACCAAGACTTTGTGTGTATAAGAGCAATCGATATATTTACGTCCAGTTAATAGATGATGAAAAAGGGACAACTTTGCTATTTTGTTCTTCTTTGAAGTATAGAGAAAAGGGAGAAAATTGTAAAAGTGTGAAGATAGCTGGAAAATTAGGAGAAGAAGTGGGGAAACAAGCGATAAAAAGGGGGATAAAACAATTAGTTTTTGATAGAAGTGGCTACCCTTATCATGGAAGAATAAAGGCTTTGGCAGAGGCTATAAGAAAACAAGGAATAAAGTTTTAGGAGCTAAAATGCAAAAAGAGAAAACAATGGAATCGGGTAAATCTTCAGAGGAAGTTGGCAAGATTGAAGAAAGATTGATAAGAGTGAGAAGGGTTTTTACAGTTGTTAAAGGAGGTCGCAATATCGGTTTTAATGCCTTGGTAGTAATAGGAGATAGAAAGGGACAGGTAGGGTTAGGCTTGGGTAAAGCAAGGGAACTTCTCTTAGCTATAGGGAAAGGCCATCGAGAAGCAGAAAAGAATTTAATTTCTGTTCCTCTTTATAACAACACTATTCCTCATGAGGTTATAGGTAAGTATAAAGCATCACGAGTTCTTCTCAAGCCGGCTTCCCTGGGTACAGGAGTAATAGCTGGTGAGGCTGTGAGAGCGGTAGTAGAACTGGCTGGAGTAAAGGATATTTTAACTAAATCTTTGGGAAGTAACAATCCTCTTAATTTAGCTAAAGCTACCTTAGAAGGATTGAAACAGCTAAAAGATCCCCAAAAGATTTTTCAATTAAGAGGAAAAGGAGAGAAAGTTGTATCTGAAAGTCCTTAGAGTTTCTCCAGGAGCTACCCACAAGGAAAAAAGAGTAGGAAGAGGGCCGAGTTCCGGACATGGAAAAACTTCCACAAGAGGGCATAAAGGACAAAAAGCTCGAAGTAAAATTCCCTCTTGGTTTGAAGGAGGCCAGATGCCTCTTACCCGTAGAGTTCCCAAAAGGGGTTTCAATCCTCCTCTTAAACAAAAGCCCTTAATAGTAAATGTGAAAGACTTACTCATATTCAATCCTAATACTGAGGTAACTCCAGAGATTCTTAGAAAGGCCAAACTGATAAGAAAAAAGGGTAAGATTAAGATCTTAGGTGAAGGAAAAATAAATTTTCCCTTGAATGTAAAAGCTCATTTCTTCTCCAAAGAAGCTCAAAAAAAGATAAAAGAAGCTGGAGGATCTGTAGAGGTGCTAAAGTGTTAGACAAACTGCAGAGTATGTTTAAAATACCTGAACTCAGACAAAGGATTCTCTTTACCGTGGGTATATTTATAATATTCAGACTGGGCTCTTTTATTCCTATTCCTGGTGTGGATGTGGGGGCTATTGCCAGAAGCACTCTTTTTCAAACAGGTGCTTTTGGACTAATGAACATCTTTGCTGGAGGAGCTCTGCGTCGTATGTCTGTTTTCTCCTTAGGGGTGATGCCTTATATTAGCGCTTCTATTATTCTGCAGCTTTTGACGGTAGCTGTTCCTCAACTTGAAGAACTATCTAAGCAGGGAGAGGAAGGAAGAAGAAAGATTACTCAGTATGCTCGGTTCCTCACTCTTCCTGTTGCCAGTATTCAGGGAATAGCTTTGTGTTATTGGATTCAGAGTATCAACAATGGTGCTTTTGTTACTACTCAAGGTTTTAGCTTTCTTTTTCCTGGTATTTTAACTTTGATTACAGGAACCATGCTTTTAACATGGTTAGGTGAGAAAATTACTGAAAGAGGGATTGGTAATGGTATCTCTTTAATTATTTTTGCCGGCATTGTAGCTCAAGTTCGCCCATCTATAGGAAACGTTCTTAGACTTACTCAAGCCGGTCAGCTTGCTCCATTTATAATATTTCTCTTTGCTGTAATTTCCATTTTAATTACTGCATCAGTGGTAATTGTTTATCAGGCAGAAAGAAGAATACCCATTCGCTATGCTCGAAGAATTGTTGGAAGAAGAGCTTATGGAGGACAGACTACTTATCTTCCTATAAGAATAGGAGGCGTAGGAGTAATAGCTATTATCTTTGCTATTTCTGTTCTTTTGCTTCCCTCTACTGTAGCAAGATTTATTAATCATCCTATTGCTCAGATGGTTGCTGGATGGTTTTCACCTGGGTCTTTTATTTACTATACTCTTTACGCCTTAGCAGTTATTTTCTTTACCTTTTTTTACACAGCAGTAGTGTTTAATCCTGTGGAGGTGTCTAATAATATGCGCCGTTATGGAGGGTTTATCCCGGGTTTACGTCCGGGGCGGCCCACAGCAGAGCATATCACTCAAGTTTTAACCCGGGTTACCTTTGTAGGAGCATTGTTTTTTGCCTTTATTGCCATTGCTCCTATGTTACTTAACCAAAGGTTAATGTACAATAGTTTCCCTTTCGGAGGAACCTCCATTCTTATAGCAGTAGGGGTGGCTTTAGATACTGCTCAACAATTAGAATCACATCTGTTAATGCGTCATTATAAAGGTTTTATTAAAGGAAAAATGAAATGAGAATAGTACTGTTAGGACCTCCGGGAGCAGGGAAAGGAACGCAAGCTCAAAAGCTGTCAAAGGAATTTGGATTGGTTCATCTCTCTACAGGGGATCTTTTAAGAAAGGCTGTCAGTGAAGATAATTCTTTAGGACAGAGAGTAAAATCTTTTATGAATAAAGGAGAATTAGTACCAGATTCTATTATCCTTGAACTATTAGAAAGTGAAATAAATGAAAAAAAAGATAACTTTATCTTAGATGGTTTTCCTCGGAATCTTACTCAAGCTGAGAAACTGTCCAAAGTTCTTCAACAAAAAGGGAAAAATTTAGATTTTGTAATCAATCTTGAGATAGATGAGGCTACTGTAATTAAAAGACTCATAGGAAGAATGGTTTGTCCGAAATGCGGTAAGATTTATCGTATAGATGAGGTTGGCCCTGAGAAAATATGCCAGAGTTGTGGAGCTAAACTTTATCAGAGATCAGATGATGATGAAAATGTCATAAAGAACAGATTTCAAGTTTATTTAGAACATACCCGTCCCTTAATTGACTACTACAAAGATAAAGGAATTTTATATCAAATCTCAGGTAAAGGATCTCCAGAAGAGATTTTTAAAAGGATAAAGAAGCTATTTTATGGTTCGAACAAAAAGCAAGGAACAAATTGAGTTAATTGGTAAAAGTGGAAAAGTTATGGCTGAGATATTTCAAAAAGTGCCCAGACAGATAAGACCAGGGGTTACCACAGATCAAATAGATAAATGGATTGAGAAATTTATAAAAGATAAAGGAGGTAAACCAGCCTTCAAAGGATATCGAGGTTATCCTAAATCTACCTGTATATCTGTTAACGAAGAGGTTGTTCATAGCATCCCTTCATCTCGGGTATTAAAAGAGGGGGACATCGTAAGTATAGATGTAGGAATATCTCTTGGCGGTTATATTAGTGATGCTGCTATGACTTTCCCGGTAGGAAGAGTGTCTGGGTTAAAGAGAAAACTAATCAAGGTTACCAGAGAAGCTCTTTACAGGGGTATTCAACAGGCAAAGGTTGGTCATCGCATAGGAGATATTGGTTTTGCTATCCAGCAGTGGGTAGAGAAACACAACTTTTCTGTAGTAAAGGTTCTGTTTGGACATGGAGTTGGGTTTTCTTTACATGAGGACCCAGTGATCCCTAATTTTGGTCAGCCTCATAGGGGAGAAAGGATAAGGGAAGGTATGGTTTTAGCTATTGAACCTATGGTTAATGCGGGAGAGGACAAAGTTAAAGTGCTACCTAATCACTGGACAGTGGTAACTGTAGATGGGAAGCCTTCTGCCCATTTTGAACACACAGTAGGCATTGTAAATGGAAATGCTAAGATACTAACTTCTCTGTAATTATTTAGCCACGAATTTACACGAATGAACACAAATATTATTAATTTTAGAAAGAAAAAATTGTTAAATAATTATTCGTGACAATTAGTGATAATTAGTGGCTAAACAGTAACGAATGGAGAAAACTTGGCTAAAGAAAAATCAATAAGAACATCTGGCATTGTAATAGAAACTTTACCTAATGCTACCTTTAAGGTAGAATTGCCCAACGGACATCAGGTATTGGCTCATGTTTGTGGAAAAATGAGAATGAAGTTTATCCGAATTATTCCTGGAGATAAGGTCAGTTTAGAAATTTCGCCCTACGACCTTTCCCGGGGTAGAATAGTTTACAGAGAGGGGAAAGGAAGATGAAAGTAAGATCCTCGATAAGGAAAATGTGCAAGAAGTGTAAAATTATAAAAAGGAAGGGCGTGGTGCGGGTAATTTGTGATAACCCAAAACACAAACAACGTCAAGGATAAAGGTTAAAAAAGTAGGAGCTGAAAATGGCAAGAATTGCTGGAGTAGAATTACCTCCTAACAAAAGGGCAGTTATTGGTTTGACTGCTATTTATGGCATTAAATATAGTCGAGCTAAACATATTTTAGCTCAGAGTGGAATAAGTCCCGATATTCGGATAAAAAATCTCACAGAAGATGAGGTAAACCGACTTCGCCATATAATCGAGAAAAACTATAAGATAGAAGGAGAGTTAAGAAGAGAAGTTAGTGCCAATATATCTAGATTAATTAACATTAACTGTTACCGTGGAATTAGGCATAAAAAGGGTCTTCCTGTTAGAGGCCAAAGGACCAGATGCAATGCCCGAACTCGCAAGGGACATCGTCGAGCAGTAGGAACAAAAAAGAAGAAATAGGAGATTACTATTATGGCTACAAGAAAAAAAAGAGCAAAAAAGAAGAGAAGAGAAAAGGTTGAAGAGGGAATGGCCTACATCCATTCCACTTTCAATAATACTATTGTCACTATAACTAATGTTAAAGGGGATGTGTTATGTTGGTCTTCTGCGGGGGTAGTGGGATTTAAAGGAACAAAAAAGGGAACACCTTTCGCCGCTCAAAAAGTAGCCGAAGATGCCGCCAGAAAAGCTCGGGAGAATTTTCAGTTAGAGAAAGTTGCAGTAGTAGTAAAAGGGCCGGGATCCGGAGGAGAAACAGCTATCAGAACTCTGCAGGCTACAGGATTAAAAATTATCTCCATCAGGGAAGCTACTCCTATTCCTCATAATGGATGTCGTCCTCCCAAAAAAAGAAAGGTCTAAAAAAAAATGTCAACAGAGAGAGCCGAATGTGTAAAGTGCAGGCGATTGGGTACTAAACTTTTTCTTAAAGGGGATAGATGTTTCACTGATAAATGTAGTCTGGAAAGAAAAAAAAGCACTTTAAGAGTATCAAGAGGAAGACTTTCCCAATATGCTCAACAACTTCGAGAAAAGCAAAAACTTCGTTGGAAATACGGTATTAAAGAAAAACAATTTGAGAATTATTACCGAATAGCAGAGAAATCACGGGGAGTCGCTGGCGAAGAACTTCTTCGTCTATTAGAGAGAAGATTAGACAATGTAATATGGAGGCTGGGATTTTGTACCTCTCGTAGTCAAGCTCGTCAATTGGTTTTCCATGGACACTTCCTGGTAAATGGACAAAAGGTAAAAACACCTTCTTATTTAATTAAGGAAAAAGACGTAATAGAGCCAAAGACAAAAAGTAAGAAACTCGATTTAATAAAGCAGAATATTAAACTTTCGGAAAAAAGAACACGCCCTGATTGGTTGGAAATGGACATAGCTTCTCTAAAAGGTAAAGTGCTCAGACTTCCCGATAAAGAAGAGTTAGATCAGGAAATCGAAACATCTCTCATTATAGAGTATTATTCTCGATAAACCCTGTTAGATAGTAAGCATCTAACAGGGTAAACAGTGACGCAGTTTTTAAACCTGATTATGTAAAATTTTAACTCTCGCAAAAGGAGGAGTGAGTGAGGGAACTAATAAAGCCGGAGAAGGTAAAAGTTGAAGAGGAAACCTTCTCTAAAACTTACGGCAAATTTATTATTGAACCTTTAGAAAAAGGGTATGGAATAACCTTAGGTAATTCTCTTCGCCGGATCTTGCTCTCTTCTATTCCTGGAGCAGCAGCTATTTCAGTAAAAATAGATGGGGTGGATCATGAATTTGCTACTATTCCTGGAGTAAAGGAGGATGTACTTCAGATTATTCAGAACATAAAAAAAATTAGGGTAAAATTATACACCGACAAGGAGAAAGAGGTTTTCTTGGATGTTAGAGGTCCTCTAAAAGTGAAGGCCTCTCATATTCAAACTGATAGTGATGTAGAAATTGTGAATCCCGATCTTTACCTCGCTACTTTGGATAATGAAAAGGTTCATTTGTCCATGCAGATAACCTTAGCTAAGGGAAGAGGATATGTAGAAGCGAGTGAAAACAAAAGAGAAAATCAACCGGTGAGAACCATTCCTATAGATTCTATTTTCTCTCCTATTAATAAGGTCAAATATGAAGTACACCCAGCCAGGATTGGGAGAAAAACAAGTTTTGATTCTCTTGTTCTAGAAATCCTTACTGATGGAACTATACCCCCAGATGAAGCCTTAAATGAGGCCGCAAAGATTTTAAGAGATTATACAACTCTCTTTGTCGCTAAAAAAGGAGAAGAAGAAATAAAAAAAGGAGAAAAAAGTTTTCTCGAGGAAGAAGTAGAAAAGATAGGGTTATCTAATCTTGCTTTAAATGCCTTAAAAGATGCAAAAATTATAAAAATAAAGGATTTACTGGATAAAAATTCCAAAGAGCTTTTAAAAATCCATAATTTTGGGAAAAAATCCTTAGAAAAAGTGAAAAAAGAGTTAGCCCAGCATAATCTAAGCATTAAAGAGGAAAAAAAATGAGGCATAGAAAAAAGGGGAGAAAACTTGGTCGAGATAAAAATCAACGAGAAGCTCTTCTTTCTAACCTGGTTAAGTCTTTAATTTTTTACGAGGAAATTGTTACTACTCAAGCTAAATCCAAAGAGGCTGCTAGGTTTGCTGAGAAAATGATTACTTTAGCTAAAGACGGCTCTGTTCATCATCGAAGAATTGTTTTAAAATTTATTCATGATAAGAAAGTGGTAAATAAGCTTTTCTCCATTGTTGCTCCTCGCTATCAAGAACAGAAGGGAGGATATACTCAGATAATAAAATTAGGGTATCGTCAGGGGGACAGTGCTTTAATGTGTAAGGTCAGACTGGTCTAAGATTCGTTACATTTAGCCACCAATTATCATGAACACTTTTTAATACGTTCACATTCATTTTTTTCTTTCCAAAATTGATAATATTTGTGCTTATTCGTGTAAATTCGTGGCTAAATAATTACTAAGATTTTTTATGCAAAATATAAAGCTTAATCTGGAATATGATGGTACTCAATACCATGGGTGGCAAAAACAGCCAAATTTTCCTACAATTCAGCAAGAATTAGAAAAGGCTCTTTTTAAACTTTTTCATCAAAAAATATCAGTGATAGCAGCGGCAAGAACCGATGCCGGAGTTCACGCTAAGGAACAAGTAGTAAATTTCATCACCTCTAAACCTATATCACCTCTTACAGTTAAGTGTGCCTTAAACAGCTTCCTACCCAAAGATATCAGAGTTAAAAGTTCCAAGATAGTTCCCTTAAATTTTAATGCCCGGCATGATGCTTTGTATAGAATTTATGGATACCTAATTTATAACTCCTCTGTAAGTTCCCCTCTTTATCGCAGGTTTAGTTGGTGGGTTTTCTTTAATTTAGATATCCAAAGAATGAGGGAAGCTTCCCAATTTCTAATAGGTAAACATAACTTTTCTTCTTTTCAAGCTCAAGGAAGTTCCTCTTCTACTACAATTCGAAAAGTAGAAAAGTTAAAACTGTACAAAAAAGGCCACTTTATTTTTCTTTTTATAAAGAGTAAAGGTTTCCTTTATAAAATGGTAAGAAATATTGTGGGAACTTTAGTAGAGGTAGGACGGAATAAAATTTCCTCTTCTCAAGTAAGGGATATTTTAGAAGCTAAGGATAGAAGGAAAGCCGGGCCTACTGCTCCTCCACAGGGACTTTATCTTTTGAAAATAGGATACCCAAGGCGAGTGTAGCGGAAGGTTTAGAGAGCTCTGAAAAAGTTTGAGGCTGCTCTTTGCTCGGTGCTTTCCAACGTTGCGGCTAAGTTCTACTTTTATCTGTATACTGTGGCTCTTATGGGCGACGTATCAGTTTAGAGAAGAACTAAGGGTTTGAACGTGTAGACCCGCCTTGATCGCCGCTGCCTTATGGAAACACCTCGCTGAGCAGCAAAAAAGGAAGTTTTTCAGACTCTCATTTAACTTAATTGACAAAATACTGGTGTTTTTGTATCATTATAATATAAAAGCACTTTTAGGAAAGATAATATGCTTTGTCAGCTTTGTGGTCAAAGAGAGGCTACAGTTCATTTTAAAGAGGTTATAAACGGGGTCACTCGGGAGCTCCACCTTTGTGAAGTTTGTGCTGAGAAAGAAGGTTTTTTAAGTAAGTCTTTTCCCCTTCCCGATTTCTCCCTGCCAAGTTTAATAACTGGATTAACTGAATTTGATACCGTTCTTCCAAAAAAGGAGAAGAAATGCCCCGGATGTGGACTTAGTTACACTCAGATAGAGAAAAAGGGCAAAATGGGCTGTAGTTTATGTTATCAGACCTTTGAAGAATATATTTCTCCTCTTTTAGAAAAGATCCATGGCAGAGTTCTTCATCGAGGAAAGGTCCCCCGGAGGGGAAAAATGAGAAGTAAAATAGAAAGACAGTTGTATCAGCTTCGCCAAGAATTGGATAAGGCAGTGAAAAAAGAGGAATATGAAAGGGCAGCTAAACTTAGAGATAAAATAAAGAAATTGCAGAAAGATGAAAATTTTCCAACAACTAATTAATTCTCCCAGCCAATGGATTAAAGAAGAAGGACCGGAGGCAAATATTGTTTTCAGCTCTCGGGTTAGGTTAGCGAGAAATATTCAGGGATTTGTTTTTCCCCCATGGGCCAGTAATTCCGAGTTAAAGAAAGTTTCCACTGAAATTCTTGAGGCTGCAGGTAAGAGCAAATATTTTAAAGTTTCCTCGGTAATAGATATGGAAAAGCTCTCTTTTTTAGAGAGAAGATTTCTTTTAGAACGACATTTGATCAGCGATGAGTTCGTGGATAATGGTAAATACCGATTTTTGGTAGCTACCGAGGGAGAGATTATTTCCTTAATGATAAATGAAGAGGATCATTTAAGACTTCAAAGTATCCTTCCTGGTCTTCAGTTGATGGAAGCCTGGAAACTAAGTGATAAGGTAGACAATGATCTGGAAGAATATTTAAATTATGCTTTTTCTCCTCAAAGGGGTTACCTTACCTCCTGTCCTACTAATGTGGGTACAGGAATGCGGGCATCCTGTATGATACACCTGCCTTCCCTGGTAGCTACCAATAGAATTAGAGATGTGTTAAAGGGTGTCTCTCAGTTAGGTCTAATAACCAGAGGTCTCTATGGTGAGGGAACAAGTTCTCGGGGAGATTTCTTTCAAATTTCTAATCAGGTTACTTTAGGTTTGAAAGAGGAACAGATCCTTAATTCTGTGGAAAGGGTAACTCGTCGAGTAGTGGAAGAGGAAAAAAGAGCTAGGGAAGTTTTGCTTAAAAATAATTCTGCTAAAATAAAAGATGAGATAGGGCGAGCTTACGGAATTTTAACTAATGCTTATCTAATAAGTTCAGAGGAAGCTTTACAGTTATTATCTAAAATAAGGTTGGGCATAGGCTTAGGGTTTTTATCTGGTTTAAAAATTGGCATTTTAAATGAACTTTTTATTTTAATTGAGCCGGCACAAATCCAGATTATGGAAGGAAAGTCTTTAAATCCTTTCTCTCGAGATCGAACCAGAGCTAAAATTATTAAAGAAAAGTTAACTATTCATCCGCCAGGACAAATGCATGGATGCATGGATGTGTAAATGGATTAAAGAGACAAAGGGTTAAATCGATGTTTTATAAACCTGGGGATCTTTTACTGAAACTACGGGAAACTATCCAGAAACATAATATGCTAAAGGAAGGTGACCGAGTTGTTGTAGGGGTCTCTGGTGGTCCCGATTCCACAGCTTTAATTCATCTTCTTTGCAGATTAAAGCAAGATTATAAGTTGGGTATCTGGATTGCCCATCTCAACCATGAGTTAAGAAGTGAAGCAAAAGAGGAAGCTGAGTGGGTAAAAAGATTTGCCTCTCAATTAAAAGTTCCTATAATTTTAGATTCTTTAAATGTTGCTCTTATAGCTAAGGAAAAAAAGATGTCTGTTGAGATGGCTGCCCGAGAGGTTAGATATAATTTTTTTGAGCGTGTGGCTAATGAAGTGGGAGCTACTAAAATCGCTCTGGGGCACACCGCTTCTGACCAAGTAGAGACCCTTTTGATGAGATTAATAAGAGGTACTGGTCTGGATGGCCTTACTGGCATTCCTCCCGTAAGAGGGAAAATTATTCGTCCCTTGATCAATATCTTTCGGGAAGAGATAGAAAAGTATTGCCAAATTTATAATCTTTATCCTTGCAGGGACTCTTCTAACCAGAAACTATTCTTTTTCCGCAACAAAATTCGTCTGAGGTTAATTCCTTTTATCTGTCGAGAATATAATCCTCAATTTAATCAAGTTTTGTTCCAAACTGCCGATATATTAAGAGAGGAAAGGAAGTGTTTAGATGAGATTGCAGAAAGAATATTAAAAAAGTTAATTTTAAAAAGGAGCAATAGACAAATAACTATAAATGCAGAAAAGTTACTATCTTCTCATCCTCTGGCTCTGCAGCGAAGAGTTATCCGTAAGCTTATCCTGGAAGTGAAAGGTAATTTAAAAAATGTAAGTTTTATTCATATAGATAAAATACTTAAATTAAGATCGGATAAAGGCACTAAGATAATCAATCTTCCCAGTGATATTATAGCTAAGAGAGAGTACCATCAATTAGTAATAGAAAAAAGAGAACAAACGTATCCTTCCTTCTTTTCTTCTCTTTCTGTTCCGGGAAAGACAATTCTTTCTTATCCTGGTTTTTTATTTGAGAGTGAGGTATCTTATAAAAAATCCTCTTATTTTTCTTCGGATCCTTACTGTATCCAACTTGATTGGGATAAATTACCCGATTCTTTATTCTTACGAGGAAGAAAAAAGGGGGATAAATTTCAACCCTTAGGAATGAAGGGAGAGAAAAAGCTAAAAGATTTTTTTATAGATCTTAAGATTCCTCTTCAGCAAAGGGATAAAATACCTATTTTAGTGAGTGGTAAAAGAATAGTTTGGGTAGTTGGTTATCGAATTGATGATAGATTTAAAGTAGATGAACATACTAACAGAATCCTTAGGATAAAAGCAACTTATCTACCGCAGAGATGAATGAGAAGGAAATGCTTAATAAAATGACGAGAAACAATAGTTAACAAGTTTTCTAACTCTCTGCAATGAAATGAGTAAAGGCTGGTAATGTCAAAACTTTTAATCCTTCAATCTGACCCGCAGGGGGAAAGGGAAAAGGAATTTGACATTACTGTTGTAAAAGAAAGGATAATACTATGAGAAAAACAAAATTTAAAGTGCAAAGATTTATCTTTTTGGCGGTGATTTTTATTTTTGTATTCACTTTTCAATGCATAGCTAAAACTCATCTTGAACTGGGTAATGAGTATGCAGCGCAAAGTGAGAAATTCTTTAAAGAGGCTCTTTCTGAGTATAATTTAGCTTTAAATGAACCAGGAGCTGATAAACTTAAAATTAATTTTCTGATAGGCAAGCTTTACTATGGGCATGGAGAGTTTGAAAAAGCTATTCAAGTGCTTCTCCCTGTTTATGAAAAGGAGAAAGAAAACTTTGCTGTAGCTAAACTTTTGGCCATCTCTTATTTCAGAAATGGGGATTGGACAGATGCTCTAAGTATTTTTGATAAAAACAAGGATTCAAAAGATGAGGAGTTTTTGTATTTTTATGGGAAAACCTGTGAAAAACAAAATCTTTTTGACCAGGCAATTAAAATTTATGGGAAAATTAAAGGAATAAAATACAAAAAGCTTGCTCAGGAAAGAGTTGCCTATATTACTGCTAAGGTTAAGATAGCAACAGTCAAGGATATCACTGATCCTTACATAAGAAGTCTAATTGAGACTTCTCCCGGGCAGTCTGAATATCCAAACGCTGGAGCAATTATTCTTTTGAGTGATAAGAATTTCAAAATCTTGAGTGATTACACAGCAGTG
>JAGHCO010000004.1 GCA_021160405.1 Candidatus Aerophobota bacterium | reverse complement strand
GAATAAGAGCTTTTAACTGCTCTTGCATTTACTGTAACCTTCTCACTTTTTATGAGTTGTTGAATAAAATTTCGTGAAAGAGAGGAAAGAGAGCTTTTAAGAAAACTATCCACTCTTTCTTTTTTGTTTTCCTTTACTTTAAAGTAATAATCTTGCATTACATAGGAAACTATAACTTATCGGACAACTGAAGTCGCCCCTACCTACAGAAAAACCCTTATTTTATTGGGTAGAGGAAGCTAATAGATGATTTAACACTCTTGAGCATCTCTCGCATAGATAAGGGTAGTTTTTGTTTTCTCCTACATACACACTGTAGTTCCAGCAGCGCTGGCATTTTTTACCCTTAGCCTTCTCTACATAAACTTTTAGTTTTTTAGCTTCTTTTAACTCAATCTGAGATACAATAAAAACTTCTTTTAGCTCATTATCCAAACTCTTTAAGAGAGAGAATAAAGAAGAAGGTGTCTCTATTAGCAGTTTAGCTTCCAGGGAAGAGCTAATTTCTCCCAAGATTCTAACTTCTTCTAATTTCTTTAAAGACAACTCTCTAACAGATAAAATTTTATCCCACTTTTTCTCCAGGCTTAAATCTACAAAATTCTCTTTCACCTTTGGCCATTCACTTAAAAATACACTTTCCTCCACTTTTTTCTCAACCTTCTTCAAATATCCCCAGACCTCCTCAGCAGTAAAGGAAAGAACAGGAGCAATTAGTTTAGTTAAAGTGAGAAGCAGTTCAAATAGAACAGTTTGGGCAGATCTTCTCCCCTGAGAATTAGGTAAAAAAGTGTATAACCGATCTTTCAAGATGTCAAAATAAAAGGCACTTAAATCTCCATTGGTAAAATTATGAATTGTATGAACAGCTTCATAAAATTTAAAATTTTCATACTTTTCGGTTACCTTTTTTGTCAAACCCTGTAGTCTGGATAGTATATACCGATCTATCTCTCGAAGTTGATGAGGTTCTAATTTGTCTTTCTCCGGAGAAAAATCGTAGAGATTCCCCAAAAGAAATCTAAAGGTATTCCTTATTCTACGATAAACTTCCACTGTATAGTTTAGAATTTCCTGAGAAATTCTAATATCTTCAGTATAATCCTCTAAGGAAACCCAGAGTCTCAATGTATCTGCTCCAAGAGAACTTATGATTTCCTGAGGATCAATTACATTACCTAAAGATTTGGACATCTTTCTCCCTTTAGAATCTACCACAAAGCCGTGAGTAAGAACACACCTAAAAGGAGGTCTTTCTTCCAAAGACAAAGAGGTAAGAAGAGATGTTTGAAACCATCCCCGATGTTGATCAGAGCCTTCTAAATAAAGATCAGCAGGATATTTTAAAGACTCTTCTTGAGCAACAACTGCCCTGTGAGAAATTCCAGATTCAAACCACACATCAACTATATCTTCCTCTTTTTTAAAATTCTTTCCTCCGCACTTAGGGCAGCGAAATCCCTCAGGAAGGAATGATTCTACCTCTGTGTTAAACCATGCATCGGATCCTTTTCTAGCAACTAAGCTTTTTATCTTTTCAATGATGCGCCCATCAATTATAGCCTCTTTGCAACTTTGACAGTAAACCACTGGGATGCCTACTCCCCAGTATCTTTGACGTGAAAGACACCAATCGGGACGTTCCTTTAACATACTTATCATTCGAGTTTGACTTCGTAAAGGGATCCATTTCACCTTGGAATCAACAGAATTTATTGCTTTTTCTCTTAACCCGTGTTTATCTACACTGAGAAACCACTGAGGAGTAGCTCTAAAGATAAGGGGAGAGCCACATCTCCAGCAATGAGGATAGGAGTGCTGAATTTTTTCCTGGGCTAACAAAAGCTTTTTCCCCTCTAATTTTCTCTGAATTAGTTTGTTAGCCTCAAAAATATGGATGCCCTGAAACTCCTTAACCTCTGAGGTAAATTTTCCCTCATCATCCACAGGAGAGAAAACAGGAAGTCCATGCTTTAAACCTAAGGAATAATCTTCCTCTCCGTGACCTGGAGCTATATGAACACATCCTGTTCCTTCCTCTACACTAACAAAACCTGCCATCAGTACTCTACCTTCTCTTAAATTAAGTGGGTTAACGTAACTTAGCCCCTCCAGTTCTTTCCCTTTACAATTGTAGAGGATTTTTTTAATCTTGCAGTTAAATTTATCCTCAAGTCTGTTAAGGGAATCCTTAGCTATTAATAAAACTTCCTCTTTTATTTCCACAAAGACGTAATCCAGATTTGGATTAAGAGCAATAGCAAGGTTAGCTGGAAGTGTCCATGGAGTAGTTGTCCAGATTAAAATATAAGCTGGCAGGTTAGTGGAAAGTGGAAGATGGTCTTTCTTAAGTGGAAATTTAACATATATAGAGGGAGACTCTTTTTCTCGGTATTCTATCTCTGCTTCAGCCAGAGCTGTTTGACATTTAAAACACCAGTGAATTGGCTTTAGGCCCCTGTAAATATAACCTCTTTTAGCAAGTTCGCCAAAAGATTTTACGATTTCTCCCTCATAGTTAAAATCCATAGTAAGATATGGTTTATCCCATCTACCAAAAATCCCCAGTCTTTTAAACTCTTCTCTTTGTTTTTTTACAAAAGAGAAGGCATAATCTCTTGCTTTTTTCCTAAAAGTTGTCCGGGAAATCTCCTTCTTAGTAATACCTAATTTTTTGAATAACTGATGCTCAACAGGCAAACCATGACAATCCCATCCTGGAATAAAGGGAGAATCATAACCTCGCATAGTTTTGTATTTAATTATTACATCCTTGAGAATTTTGTTGAGGACTTGTCCCAGATGAATATCTCCATTAGCATAAGGAGGACCATCATGGAGAATGTACTTAGGGTGTCCTTTCATTTTCTCTCTGATTTTTTGATATATCTGCTTATCTTCCCATAAGTTTAAAATATGGGGTTCTTTTTCAGAGAGTTTAGCTCGCATAGGAAACTCTGTTCGAGGAAGGTTGAGAGTTTTACTATAATTCATTCATTCTTCCTTTTCATTTAAATAATTTTAATTTCAGCTATTACCCTTTGCACTAACTTAGTCATTTGCGGCTCTGCTTTTTCTGCTACACGAATAACCTTACGAAAATCCACAGGCTCTAATCTATCTGGAATACATTCATCGGTGATACAACTTATCCCCAACACTCGCAGACTGCTGTGTTTAGCTACAATTACCTCAGGAACAGTGGACATACCCACAGCATCTGCACCTATTATCTTTAGGAATCTATACTCAGCCCTGGTTTCAAAATTAGGACCAGTAACTCCCACATAAACTCCTCTATGAACTTTTATCCTTTCCTCTAAAGCTATTTTTTCAGCAAGTTCAATTAATTTTTTGTCGTAAGGCTCAGACATATCGGGAAAACGTGGACCTATCTTATCGTCATTGGGACCAATAAGAGGATTGTTTCCGGTTAAATTAATATGGTCGGTAATAATCATCAAATCACCAGCTCTAAAATTAGGGTTTATCCCTCCAGCAGCGTTTGATTCAATTAATACCTTTATTCCCAAAGCCTTCATTACCCTTACCGGAAAGGTAACTTCTTCCAAGGAATAGCCCTCATAGAAGTGAAATCTTCCCTGCATTGCCACTACTTTCTCCCCTTTTATCCTTCCCAAGATTAAGTTTCCTAAATGGCCAGGAGCAGTGGAGGTAGCAAAATAAGGAATGTCCTTATATGGTATTACCAATTGATCCTCAATATCCTCTACTAATTTACCCAATCCAGTTCCCAGTATTATCCCAATCTCTGGTTCCAGTTTTTTTCTCTGTTCAATAAAATATCGAGCCTTCTCAATTTTTTCTCTTAAAGCTTCACTCATCTTTTTCTATACCTCTATTTTCTCTGGATTTTGGGCTTGATGGGGATGTTCGGCACCAGGATAAACCTTAAGCTTTTTTAGCATCTTTTTACCTAATTTGTTCTTAGGAAGCATACCTTTCACTGCTCTTCGAATAACCTGCTCCGGTTTTCTCTTTAGAATATCCTCAAAAGTTCTCTCCTTTAATCCTCCTGGATATCCAGAGTAATGATAGTAAATTTTTTTCTTTTCTTTTCCCCCTGTTACCCTAACTTTCTTAGCATTAATAATCACTACAAAATCTCCCGTATCTATATGGGGAGTATAAACAACCTTATTTTTTCCAGAGAGAATTTGAGCAATTTTATCCGCTAACCTACCTAAAATTTTATCTTTTGCATCAACTAAGTACCACTTTCTCTTAATCTCTTTTAAGTTAGGTATATATGTTTTCATTGAAATCTCCT
>JAGHCO010000081.1 GCA_021160405.1 Candidatus Aerophobota bacterium | reverse complement strand
CTATCGGATAAGGGGAAATGTGAGGTTGATAAATCTAATAATACCTTAAATGTAGTTGATGTAGAGAAAAATCTTAGCATAATAGATGGCATTGTTAAAAGTGAGGATACCTTAGGAAAACAATTGGTGATGAGGGTATACACTCTACGCTATTTTACTCCTGAGGAGGCTAAAGCTACGCTGGAAGGAGTAATTAGCGAGCACGGGAAAGTAACAATTTTATCCTCCGGAAAAGAGAGGAGTAATAAAGAGAAAGACTACATTTTAATACCTCAGGAAAAGGAAGATAATCAAACTAATCAAGCTAATTTTGGAAAAAAGGAACTTTCTTCATCTTATTTTAATTCTAAAGAAGCAACTATAGTTTATGTGACAGATATACAGAGAAATTTATCGCGTATTGATAAATTAGTGGAGCAATTAAATTCACCTACCTGGGGATCCAAATTAGCTACCAGAACTTTTTATATTAAGGAAGGGTCTTTGGAGAACATAGCCAAAGCTATTGCTAATATAATTGGAGTATCTCCAGAAAAAATTGAAGGGCTACAGGCAAAAAAATCTAAATGGATGGAAATGCAGTTAAGTACCCCTCAAATTGATGTAGGTAATTTAGGAACTATAGGAAAAAAATAATGAGAGAGATAAAAATGAGAAAAATAGGGATATGGTTGTTAATTTTAATGTTTTTTAATTCAATCAGTGTCTTTGCTCAGCCCTCTATCTGGGTAGACACTTCCACTGGAAGAATCACTGTAAGAGCTACTCGAGAGCAGCTAAAGAGAATAGAGGAATTAATTCCCCAATTTCCCTCTTATACCAGGCAGGTTCAAATTGAAGCCAGAATAATGGAATTAAGTGAACAGACTAGCCGGGAGTTCGGTACTTCTTTGGAAAAACTCTCTGGTTTAGAAGTACCAATAGGACCATTAGGTGAGGGAAGTAAGTTGGAGTATGGCCCTAAGACTCTTGAGGAACTGGAAAAGGGTATGGGATCGCTTGGATTTACCTTTTACCGGGTATCTGCAAAAGAAAAATTTGAAGTAATATTAAATATGTTATTAACTCAGGGTAGAGCTAAACTTCTTTCCTCTCCTCGAGTAACTACTATAAGTGGAAAAGTAGCTGGAATATATGTTACTTCAGAAATTCCTTATCTTTCTTCAATTACCTATACAGTGGTAGGTAACGAGCGGATTCCCGAATATCACTATAGTTATGCTACTGTAGGGGTGATTCTTCAAGTTTTACCTAAGATTATAGGAGAAGATTTAGTCCAACTGTCGATAGTTCCCATTGTGGGAAATTACGAGATCAGTCCAGTATTCGGAGCTGAACATCCTATCTTTAAGCGCCAGATTTCTCCTACCAATGTTACAGTGAGAGATGGAGAATCCATTATTATTGGAGGATTAATCAAAGAAGATAAGACAGAAAGAGTTACTGGTCTTCCTGTACTATCTCACTTACCTGTAGTGGGGAGACTTTTAAGGAGCACCACCGAGGGAGTAGAAAGAAGAAATCTCCTTATCACAGTAAAGCCTCATATCTTAAAGCCCAGAGAAATAAGGGGAAGAGTTAAAAAGATCTTTACCTTTAAGTATGCTCTTTCTACAGAGATATTTGAAAAAATAAGAGGAATTGCATCTGCTGACGGGCTAATCCAGGTAAATCCAAAAGAAGCTCCTCCCAATTCTATTCTAATAAGAGATAGAGAGGATAAGATGAAGATTATAGAATCTGTTCTTAATCAAATAGGAACCTTTGAAGCTCAGCGAAGGCAGCGCACTTTCCATCTTGCTTATACCTCGGCAGAGGAAGCTAAAGATTCTCTACAGCCTCTTCTTTCCTCCCATGGCTCCATTAAGCTAAATAAAAGTGATAATAGTTTAACCATAGAGGATGGTGCTTATCAACTTTCTCAAATAGAGAAAGCTCTGAGTTCCCTGGAGGAAAACAATCGAATTCCCCAAAAAAAGATTTTCAAGCTAACCTATGCCCGAGCAGATAAACTAATACCTCTTTTAAAAGACCTTCTTTCCCCTCAAGGTTCCCTTAAAGTAAAGGAAGGAAATTTAGTAGTAGAGGACAACAACTGGGTAATTGAGAGAATTGGAGAAAGGCTAAAAAAACTTGATACCTTCAATTCCCAGAAAAAAACAAAAGCTTATCATCTAAAGTATGTAGAGGCATCTAAACTTATTAAGCTAAACAGTTTTAAAAAAGCTATCCAAGATAAACTCACCCCCAAAGCAAAAGTTAAGCTGGGATCGGGAATCAATGAGCTAATAGTTACTGAGGTAGCATGGAGGTTTAATGAGGTAAACAAACTTATCTCCGATTTCGACATTTATCAACCTAAAAAGTTAATCTATCCTTTAAAGTACGCTTTAGCCAAGGACATATCCAAATCAGTAGAATCCTTTTTATCTGATAAAGGAAAAATAGAGGTTGACCAGGAAAAAAATTCTCTTATACTATATGATTCAGTGTATCGTTTATCTATAATAAAGAATAAGTTATCCGGGCTGGATAGTTTTGAAAAAACAAAACTTAAAGAAACAATTTTCTTGAAGTATATGAAAATTAAACAAGCAAGAGAGGTGATCCAGAAAGAGAAATCTCCTCAGGCAAAAATTTTAAAAGAAGATACTTCTGCTAACTCTATTTTAGTAGAGGAAGCGCCTTATGGAATTGTTAGAATAAAAGAGGAGCTAAAAGAACTGGATACTTTTGATCAACAAAAAGTAAAGAAGTTATACCACTTAAAGTATGCCTCTCCCAAAAAAATAGTTAATGTTTTGCGCCTTTTCCTTTCAGATAAAGGTGAGCTTTTTTCGCAGGATAAAGCAATAGTGGTTATTGATTGTCCTTACTATCAGGATAAAATAAAACAGATTATAAAGGTTCTCGATACCCCTGATAGCAAGAAATAAACGTAACAGTTCAGCCACTAAGTCACCAAGGCACAAAGAAGTAATATAAATTTTAAACTTCTATTAAAAAGAGAAGGATCTATTG
>JAGHCO010000102.1 GCA_021160405.1 Candidatus Aerophobota bacterium | reverse complement strand
GCAAATGAGCGATATGAATCAGTACCAAATCCAGAAAGGGTTAGTACTGCTGCAATCCCCACTGAAATAGTGATAGTCAAAAAAATATTTCTAACCAGTTTATTAGTATCAGATAGGTTTAATATGATCCTTGGAAAATAATAGGATGCGAGTATACCTAAAAAAACTAACTTTGCGGTTTTTTCCATACCATAGACGCGATCACGACTGTGTATGAGGCAAATTGTTACCAAAAGGGCAAATCCAACCAAAAATAGATCAACCTTTGTAAAGATAAAACGAATTTCTTTCTTTGCAATGGATATTTCAAGAAATGTTAGGGATAGAGCGAGTAACCCCATAATAGCAGTCAAATCCAAATTAAATGGTAAAGTCAAAGCCGGGTGAGCCTTAAATATACCAGCAAACACAAATAATGCCAGGAATACCTCTGGATATTTTATTAATTTTATGCCCAAAACAAGGGCAATTAAATATGGGATAGCAGTGAGACCAAAAATAACGGAAAAAATGCCGGCAACAATTCCAGTCAAAACTATCAGCAGTGCCAGTTTCCATGACCTCAACGATGCCTGTAGTAACTTTACTTCTCTATTGTCTTGAGTCAAGTTGTTAGGACGTTCTCCATTATTTATTATATTTATTTTTGGGGAGAGTTTAAATCAAAATTATGACAAATTAATTTCTTTCTGAACCCCATAAGGTCCAAAACATTTTATTTGACTTTTATTATTTTTGGGACCTCTCTTATCCAGTCTATTTTTAACAGCCACAAAGACAATAAATATACTGTCCCCAACATAATTTCAAAGACAATCAAATAGTAGAGTTTTGAAGCTACAAATGATTTAATTAGCACTGCTACAGCTCCTAACAAAATATTAATAACAAGAGCTGTCCATAGATAATTTAAATCTTTTTTCATTTCTTTAGGGTATATTTTTCTAATTGAGAGATAGGTTAAAATTCCTAAACATCCCATTCCAGAGGTTAGGGCTATACTTAAACTAATAATTGGAGAGAAAAGTTTTACTGAAAACAATAAAATCCCAGCAATGAACAAAAAAATTCCTAAAGATATAAAAAGGTTTATGGTGTTCAAGGGTTTAACTTTAACAGCATCTAAGATACTCCTCAGAGCTAAGTAAAAAGTATAAAAAATTATTGAAAGAAACACAATACGCATTATCGGGATGGCACTAAAGAATTCAGGGCCTAACCAGTATTTTATCATCGCATCGGTGAATATTATTAATTGAACACAGACAAAAACTGAACATTGCAAAACAGCTCCAATTAGAAAATTTAAATTTTCTCTTATTGTTTCTTGCTTTTCGTTTACTATTAAACCACTAACTTTGGGGAGAAGGACTAACCCTAAAGGGGTTATTGCTACTCCTACTGTTCTTAATAAACTTTGACTTACTGAAAGATAACCTACTTCTTGGATAGATGCGAAGTGAGTAGCAAAAATTGGCCCTAAGGATAAAAGACCAGCCAGAGCAAAATCACCGGGAACACGGGGTAAGCTGTATTTCAATAATTCCTTTAATGAATTCTTAAATTGCCATTTTTCAGTAGGACCAAAAAGTTCTTTGATAAAAAACAAAGAGAAGAGGAAAGAGATTATAATGGTAGTAATTCCTATTAAAGTTACCATTCTTCCAATAGTAATGTTTTTAAAGAAAATAAGAATAATTAAAGGGACTGCACTTAAATTTATTATTTGGAGAAAATTAAATCTTTTAACAAATAATCTTCCGCGAAAATAAGAATAAACCAGGGCGTGCAAAGTTAAACCTGCTAAAAAAAGCGAAAATGGAAAAACTAAATTAGTATAGGTAATAGTGCCAAAGAATATCTTAGCAAATTGCCCTTTAAATAAGTTTATGAAGATTAAAAAAATAAAAATCAAAATTGCAACAACTAACACACCACTTTTTGTATAAGAACTTCTCTCTCCTTTATCTTGGGACATTGCAATATATCTTGGCAGGCCTATTCCTAAACCTAAAAGTAAAAGCGGCTGCAGAAATCCAATTACTTTTTTAATTAAGGAATACTCACCTACCCCTTCAGGTCCAAAATTTTCCCCGATTAACCGATAAATAACAAAGAAAGCTATTAGAACTATTGCTTCTGTTGTAAACGTTAAAGAGATACCTTTAAATATGGGTCTTAATTTAAATTTCGCAAGTTTTGACAAGATGTCCCTTTATAAATTACTGTATTTTCCCAAACTTGCCCTGTTTATGTCTAAAGGACCTCGGAAAGCTTGATGGTTAATCCTGGGAAGATAGGGGATTTTAAGATGCCAAGCTTCCTTGAGATTCGTTGGTGATATTCATTTGGCGATAGAACCATAACTAATTCTCCTTCCAAAAGTTCATAGCGCTTGGTCTCAAGATTCCGGTAGGCTCTTATAGTCCTCATAGGTAAATTTAATCTTAGTTTTTAACTTGGTCATTATTCCCATCTCCTTTTCCATAATTTAACAAAACTTTGAGGAAAGTCAAACAAAAGGGGAAAGCTAAGGTTCCGGGAAATGGTTACCCCTTCATCTTCTAATGGTTGACGCAGAGGCTCTAAAACATGATGGGAAACTCGGAAAGCTCATCAAGAAAAAGAACTTCATTGTGTTGATTTTCTTTCTAAAAATGATAGAATTGTTTTTGATGTTAGAAAAAGAACAACGTTTGGGAATGTTTGGGTTAATCCTTATAGCTATCTTTTTAACTGCTGATCAGGCAGCTTTAGTTCCAAATTATCTTTTAGTTGAAGCTGAATTTGGAGTAGGTCATGCTCAGATGGGAGCAATAAGCTCAGTTTTTATCATTGTTGGTGCATTAACGGTTCTTTTATGGGGCTGGTGGGTAGATAAATATTCGAGGAAGAAATTACTTACTATAGGAGTCCTTTTGGATGAAATTCCATGCTTTTTAACAGCTTTTGCCCAGAGTTATACTCAGCTTTTTATTACCAGAGCCCTAACAGGTTTGGGGATGGGTGTTATTCTGCCAGTTGGGTCATCTTTATTGGGAGATTATTTTCCTTCTAAGGAAAGGGGAAAAGGGTTTGCCTGGTTTTCATTTGCTATTGGACTTGGTTATCTATTGGGAGCAGTTATAGCTGGGATGATTGGACCTAAGTTTAGCTGGAGATATCCCTTTGTCATTGCTGCTGTCCCAAATTTTATTTTAATTTTTTTATTTTACTTTTTTGTAAAAGAGCCGAAAAGAGGCGAAGCTGAACCAGAACTTAAAAAGTCCCTTAGAACTGGCGCAGTATATACTTATAAAGTTCAACTTTGTGATTTTAAAAGGGTAAATTTGAGGTAAGCATCCACAAGAAAGTTAAAAACCTGATTATTTTACATACTCTTTCAATTTTTGTACAGCATCATTTTCTCTTGGATTGATAACCTTCAGGTTCTCATTTAGACCAGCAGTGTAAAGTTCCTTATCATCCACCACAAAAACAAGTCTTTCTTTACTCTCTTTCAAGATTTCCTTGAGTTCAATAACAGAGGCAAGATGAATGGAATCAGCTGTTTTAATAGCGTGTTTTATTATTAGAGAAATTGATTTTGATATTGTGGTATCATCAACTGAACTTATTATAAAGTAGTTCTCAAGATCAGCTGCAAATCTCGCTACAGAATCAGTGAACGTCTCTCGTGTTATCTCTTTTGCTTTGAGAAGTCTTCTAAGAGCCGAGATAAACTCTAAGACTGAAAGGAAAGAAGTGGCTAATCTATGTTTGGATTTTTCTATTTTCTTGAACAGTCTGTCAATGAACTCGGTTCCCTCCTCTGTTCTGTACCTTTTCACAATAGCAGAGGTATCAAGATAAAAAACGGTCATGTTAGTGCATCTCTTCTTCTCTTATTTTTATAATTTCACCACTCAAGCTTTTCTTAACCTGTTTATTAAGCTGGTTCCTAATTTCATGGATTGGTTTAACATGATATTTAGAAAGCAAATCCTTTAAGCTTTCTCTAATACTCTCAGTTTTAGTTTTGTATAATCCAATGGCGATTAAAGCCTCTATTTTCTTCATTCCTTCGGGTATGTATACCTGTTGTTTCACCTTACTCACCTCTTTTATTTTTAGTATTTAAAAACTCTTAAGTTTTTTTGCTTAATAATAAAGTAACTGCACTCTCAAGTCAATTGATTCTGGCAAAATGTATGCAGGCTCTACCTTCTCCAAAGCTGCCTATCTAAGTAGCGATACTGCAAAGCCTCTGATATATGGCTTGAGTCTATTTCCTCTTTTTCATCTAAATCAGCAATGGTGCGAGATATCTTTAAGATTCTGTAGTAGGCCCTTGCAGATAAATGAAGCTCTGAGATTGCAGAGCGCAGAAGATTCTCTGCTTCTTTTTTAGGAGAACAAAACTTCCTTATCTGGCGCTGGTTCATCTGAGAATTGCAGTAAATAGACTTTCCCTTAAAACGGGAAAGCTGAATCTTTCTTGCCCTATTTACCCTTTTTCTAATAGATAAAGATGTCTCACTCTTCTCTTTACTTAAAAGGTCCTCTTTTCTCACTGCTGATACTTGAATGTGAATGTCAATTCTATCTAAAAGGGGACCAGACACTTTGTTTAAATGCTTTTGAATTTCATAGGGAGTGCAGCTGCACTCATGGTTAGGGTCACCAAAATAGCCACAGGGGCAAGGATTCATCGCCGCTACCAACATAAATCTTGCTGGATAGGTTAAAGATATAAGGGCTCTGGAAATGGTTACTACTCCATCCTCTAATGGTTGACGCAGAGACTCTAAGACATGATGGGGAAACTCAGAAAGCTCATCAAGAAAAAGGACTCCGTTGTGAGAAAGAGATACCTCTCCTGGGCGGGGAACTCTTCCACCTCCAATAAGTCCTGCCTCAGATGTAGTGTGGTGAGGAGATCTGAAAGGGCGAGTGCTAACAAGAGCCTGCCCGGGCTTAAGTAGTCCAGCTACTGAATGAACTTTGGTAGTTTCAATGGATTCCTCAAGAGTTAACTCAGGCAAAATAGTGGGAACCCTTCTTGCCAGCATAGTTTTTCCTGCACCAGGAGGTCCAACCATTAAAATATTATGACCTCCAGCGGCAGCTATCTCCAGAGCTCTTTTTACATACTCTTGGCCGTGCACCTCAGAAAAATCCTCTTCATATTCATTGGCACTTTGAAAAGCTTCCTTTAATTCATATTTATAGGGCTCAATGCTTATCTTTTGGCTAAGGAATCCTATTACTTGAGGAAGGTTATCCACAGGGTAAACATTTACTTCCTTTACTACAGCAGCTTCTTTAGCGTTGTCTCGGGGCAGAATAACTGAGTTAACCCCTCTTTCTTTAGCTCCCAGGGTAATGGGCAGTGCTCCATTTATTCTGCGGACAATCCCATCAAGAGAAAGCTCTCCTAAAATTAAGTAAGAGGATAAATTGTTCTTTTCTACTATGCCTGTTGCCTTTAAGATTCCAACAGCTATTGGAAGGTCAAAAGAGGAACCCTCTTTTTTAACATCAGCAGGAGCTAAGTTTACAGTAATTCTATGAGGGGGAAAAGGGAAATTAGAGTTTTTTATAGCCGAGGTTACCCTCTCTCTTGCCTCTTTTATAGCAGGGTCAGGAAGCCCTACAATATTAAAATTGGGAAGGCCAGGAGAGATATCAACCTCCACTTCTACAGGGTAAGCATCAACTCCCAAAAGAGCACTACTGTAAACCTTAGCCAGCAATTTGGACTCCTTAAATAAAGTAATTTTAGCCACGGATTTACACAGATAAGTTTAAATGCAAAGAAAAACCACTGAACTGTTTAAAAATTTTAACTGGATTTAGATGCTAAAAGACCTCGGAAAGCTTGATGGTTAATCCTGGGAAGATGGGAGATTTTAAGGTATCTGTCTTTCTATAGATACCGAAGGTTTCAAATCCTGTCTTTCCTATACTCAATACCTCAATGGTTTTTTTCTCTGGATCCACAATCCAGTACTCGCGGACACCGTATCTGGCATAAAGTGTTCTTTTATAAGTGCGATCTCGCTCAGCAGTAGCAGGAGAAAGAATCTCTATTATTAGATCAGGAGCTCCCCGGATCTCCTCCTCGGTAATAATTCTGTAGTTCTCTTTAGAGACAAAGAGAATGTCGGGCTGGACTACATCTTCCTCGGAAAACGCAACATCAAAGGGTGCATCATAAACTTTTCCTAAGTTCTTATTCTCTATAAATGCTCGCAGGATAAACTCAAGTTTTCCTGAAATACGTTGGTGATATTCATTTGGCGATGGAACCATAATTAATTCTCCTTCTAAAAGCTCATAGCGCTTGGTCTCAGACTCTGGTAGGCTCTTGTAGTCCTCATAGGTAAATTTAATCTTAGTTTTTAACCCTGTCATTGTTTGCACCTCCTTTTTCTATAATTTAACAGAACTTTGGTGAAAAGTCAAGAGAGCTCTGAAAAATTCTCTTCTTTTTGCTGCTCGGCGAGGTGTTTCCATAAGGCAGCGGCGATCAAGGCGGGTCTATGCGTTCAAACCCTTAGTTACTCTCTAAACTTATACGTCGCCCATAAGAGCCACAGTAAAAAGATAAAAGTAG
>JAGHCO010000200.1 GCA_021160405.1 Candidatus Aerophobota bacterium | reverse complement strand
TACAATTTCTCCCTCTTCCATAGTTTCTCCCAATT
Organism: Candidatus Aerophobota bacterium; assembly: GCA_021160405.1. Taxonomy (GTDB): domain Bacteria; phylum Aerophobota; class Aerophobia; order Aerophobales; family JAGHCO01; genus JAGHCO01. The sequence goes on along the minus strand of JAGHCO010000200.1, from coordinate 10,299 downwards.
TGGGCATTATAACTTTGGTTACCATAATCATCTCTCCTTAAAATTTATAGCATACTTTCTACTGTTTTAATAATTTTATCTTCGTTAGGCAAAAAAGCCCTCTCTAAAGTTGGCGCTGCTGGAGGAGGTGTATTTGGAGCAGCAACTCTTAAAATAGGCCCGTCCAAATAGTCAAATGCTTTTTCCTGGAGTTGAGCTGCTACCTCTGCTCCAAATCCCATGAATTGAACAGCTTGATGAACTATCAGAGCCTTTCCAGTCTTCTTAACTGAATTAACAAGAGTTTGTATATCAAAGGGATAAAGTGTTCTTAAGTCAATTACCTCTGCTTCAACACCCTCTTGGGATAACCTCTCCGCTGCCTTTAAAGCTACAGACACCATATATGACCAGCTAATTATGGTAATTTTGTTTTTAGATGAATCTTTCTCGATTTTTCTCCTGATAGCAGCTTTGCCAAAGGGGATTAGGTAATCATCTTTAGGCACCAAACTCTTTCCGCGTGGATGCCTGTAGAGATTTTGATGCTCAATAACTACCACAGGATTATTATCTCTTATGGCCATTTTTAACAGTCCCTTTGCCTCATAAGCATTGGAAGGCATAACGATCTTTAAACCCGGGAAATGAGCTATAACAGCCTCTAAACTTTGAGAATGTTGACCAGCGTAGCCCTTACCTCCACCAATTGTTGTCCTTATGGTTAGGGGTATAGTTGGTTGCCCCCCAGACATATACTTCCATTTTGCCGCTTGATTAGCTAACTGATCCATAGCTTGAAGAACAAAATCAATATACATTATCTCTACCACTGGTCTTAAACCTTTCAAAGCTGCTCCTATACCACTACCAATTATCCCTGCTTCAGAGATAGCTGTATTAAAGATACGGTCCCTACCAAATATTTTTAAAAGCCCCTCGGTAGCGTGAAAGGCTCCACCATAATCAGCAATATCTTCTCCCCAGAGAACAACCCGAGTATCTCGCCTCATCTCCTCAAATAATGCTTCAATTACTGCTTCTCTGTAAGTTATCTCTATATTTGGATCTCTATTTAAAAAATCTGGTTTATGGAAAAGAATAGACTGTTTAAATTTATCTGGAACTTCCTTTGAAACAGAGTTAGTAAACAAACCCTGGTACATATCTTTTGGATTAGGACTGGTAGCCTCAGCCGCCTTTATAGCTATAGCTTCATTTCTTTCTCTCATTCTTTTCTTCAATTCCTCTATTTTCTCTTTTGTAACAAGATTTGCCTCAACTAACTTCTTTGAATAATTCTCAATAGGATCTAATTTCTCCCAAGCTTTAAGTTCCTCTACAGTTCGATAAGTCTCGTCTTCTTTTCTATCCAGTCTATCACTTAAAGAATGACCTTTGTACCGGGTGCACCAGAATTCCAATAGGTAAGGTCCTTCCCCATTTCTAGCACCATCAATAGCCCTTTTAGCTGCATCTATAACAGCTAAAACATCCATTCCGTTAACAATTTCTGCATGCATCCCTTGTTTATTATAACCAAATGCTCTTTCAGATAAAAAATCTATTCCTGTCACCTCCCCTCTCTCCTGGCCACTCATTCCATACTGATTATTCACAATACCAAAGATAACAGGAACTCCCCTCTTTTTCCTCATTAATCCATTTGTAAATTGAGCCATATTAGCCATATTCATTGATTCATGGGCGATTCCATTGTTAAAAGCACCATCCCCGGTAAAAGAGAAAACTACTGTTCCATCACTAAAGAATCTAGAGGCTATCCCTGCCCCTACAGCCATACCTAAACTTCCTCCTACAATGGCATTTGCTCCTAAATGCCCCTTACTAAAGTCAGCAATATGCATACTTCCACCTCTGCCATGACAGTATCCTTCTTCTTTACCAAAAAGTTCAGCTATAGCTCGAAATAGATGTATCTGAAGAGCTTGTTGAATAAGCTCATTCTTACTTTTGTTTTGAGGGGATAGCCCCAGATAATTCCGAACTTTTTTATCGCTTTCTATGAGCTCAAATAAGCTTTTCTCATCCATTTGTTTAATGGCAAAGTATCCTTTAGCTAAGCTATCCCCATGACCTCGATGAGAACTGGTAATGCAATCCTGTATCCTAAGATTAGATATTGCTCCTGTAGGGATAGCTTCCTGACCAATGGAAAGGTGAGAGGCTCCTATGTAAAGGTATTTTAAGGAGCCATACTTCCCCTTTTTCTCCTTTAGCTCTACTATCATCTGCTCAAAATTTCTAATTAAAAGCATGCATTCAAGAATATCCAGACATTTTTGAGGAGTGAGGTTTCCTTCTTTTATTTCCTGCGTAATACTCTTATTGTACTGAAACTTGGGAATTTCTCCCCCAACCCCAACAAACCCAGGGGTAAAATCAGGTATAATATTAATTTCTCTAACCATATTGAATCCTTTTTACTGTTTTAGCCACGGATTTACACGGATAAACACAGATATTATTCTTAGAAGTTCTTACGAAATTTACAGTGAACTTGGTAATCTTTAGCCATTTGCCTTTTGTATCATAATAAAAGAAAAATATCTGCGTCCATCCGTGGCTGAATTGTTACTCCTTTTTTACATTAAATTCTAAGAAAGAAAAAGGGGTTGTCAAGCCCATTGGATTGTAAATGTGGTCTGCTTATCTGCCTATTTTGGCAGATCTAAAGACCTGCACTACATTACTCTAAGGATATTTTCTGAACATTTCCATTTATATTTTTTCCCAAAAACACCTTTGTCAAGGAAGAGAATTTCTCTGGTCTGTCGGTAACAAAGAACTGGTGCTGGGATACATTTTTACCAGACCAATCCTTAAAATCTCGGAGCATATTCTCCTCTTTTAAAATTTTTCTTACCTGTTTAGCTACCTCTCGAGCAGAGTCTATCAGAACTATTTTCTCTCCAACTATTTCTTGAATTACTGATTTAAGGAGAGGATAATGGGTACAACCTAAAATTAAGGTATCTATTCTTTTCTTTAGCAAAGGTCTTAAATAAAATGAGACCACACTGTAGGTAACTTTTTCTTTTAACCAACCCTCCTCTACCAGAGGAACTAAAAGAGGACAGCTTCTTTCTCTTACTTTTATTTTAGGGTTTATAGATTTAATTATTTTAGGATAAGCTCTACTCCTAATGGTAGCCTCAGTCCCTATAACTCCAATTACTCCTCTCCTGGTTGTATTCACTGCTTTTTCTGCTCCGGGTTTTAACACTCCAACAATAGGTAAAGAGAAATTTTTCTTAAGACTGGACAGACTTAAGGCTGAAACAGTATTACAAGCAATTACTATTAACTTTACGCCTCTGGTTTGAAGAAAATTTAGAGCTTGTGCGGAGAATTTAGTAACTGTTAGGCTTGACTTAGTTCCGTAGGGAACTCTGGCTGTATCTCCCAGATAAACTATAGACTCCAATGGAAGCAGCTTAATTACTTCTCGGGCTACAGTAAGACCTCCAACTCCCGAATCAAATATTCCAATTTTTCCTTTTGTCATTTTTAAATTTCAGCCGCGGATAGACGCTGATCTTGTTCATCTCCTCTGTCTGGTCAATACATTTTACGCACTTTTTTTAACGTTGAACATTGAACCCTTTTCCTCTTCTACCCATTAACTCATTTTGCCTTTTTCTCTTAGCCTCTTGCCTCTTGATCACTCTGCGGTGGATGAGCACTAATAATATCAGAATTCCGAGAAAGGGGATGTCTTATATCTATATGCCCAGCCAGAGTGGCTTGGGGTTCCCCTTTAATAAGAATTTGAACCCGAGAGTAGGAAGGAAAATTATCTAAAAGAGTATTCACAATGGAATAAATAGTGAGCAACTCCCCTGTAGCTCCTCCAGGATGTTTTTCTTTAAGAGAAGAGGAAAAATCTACATAAATGGTTCCATCCCTTGTATAAACTGCTCTTATTTTAGTTTCTGGAGGAATAGTGAGAGATAAATCTTTACTCTTGTTTTTCTTGGGTCCTTTTATAAGTTCCTCAAGCACAATTTTCATTTCCTTGTTTTTTCCGTTGGTTGATCTGGGGAGAAAAATTTTTCTTTGCTGAGCAGTTAAATACTCTCCCTGAGGAAGAGCAAAGTAAAGCTTAACTATCTTTGTTTGGGGAGCTAAGATAGGAGGCTTAACTATCCATTCTTTAATCTTATAGGCTCTTTCTCTAATTAAAGGAGCAAAAAATATCCCAATTACAAAAGCAACAATTATTATCACAACCCACACCAAAGCTTTCTTTTTACCTGATAAAGCTTTCTTTTTACCTGAGGCCATTTCTTACCCTTACTGATTTATTTTTTATTAAAAGATTTAATGTATTTAGCCAGTCCTTGATAAATTCCCTTAGCAATTAAAAGTTGAAAATTATTTTTCCTTAATTTCTTTTCCTCCCAGGGATTGGAGATAAATCCAACCTCTACAAGAATAGCTGGCATCTTAGCTCCTCTTAAAACATAAAACCTGGCTGATTTTACTCCTCTATCAATAAGTCCACAACTGTGGCAGAGCTCTCTTTGGACCAAATGGGCGAGTTTATTGCTTTCATTGCGATACTGATTTTGAATTAAATCCAAAAGGATATCTTTTGCTCCTTCAGGAATTTTTTCTGCTTCTGCTACAGAATTTTCTCTAATTGCTACCTCTCGAGCTCCTTCTCCATAGATATATCTGGAATTAAAAAAAGTCTCCGTCCCTTTGGCTACATAGTTCCAACTTGCATTGGCATGTATACTAACAAAAATATCTCCTTCTAATTGGTTAGCTATCTCTATTCTTCTATCAAGAGAGACAAATTCATCATCTTCCCTGGTTAAAAAGACCTCTACCCTTAAGTTTCTTTTAAGTAAAGCAGATAGTCCCTTAGCTATAGCTAAAGTAACATCTTTTTCCTTAAGGCCGGAGGGACCTATAGCTCCAGGGTCTTTTCCTCCGTGCCCTGGATCCAGAATTATCCTTTGAATTCCAGCTTTCTTTGGAGGGGGAAGTACAGATGAAGGATGTGGGAGCTGCTTTCCTTCCTCTGTTTCCCTTTTTAATAAGCCAGCAATTATATCTTCTTCAGGCTTTCTTATATCAATAACTAAGCGATAAGGGTCCTTAAGAAGAAAAACATCATAAACACATTTATCTTTAGCCAAATCCACAACTACTTTTACCACATTTCTGGAATCACGCTCTAATCGAACCTGCTTAACAAACTTATCTTCTATTTTAACCTCTCTTTTAGGAGGGGTAAGATTTGCCGGATAAAGATTTAGCAAAATACGGGGAGGATTAACCAAATCTTTTACTACATATCCTGTTCCTTGAGATAATTTCAGAATTATTTGGGTACGAGAAGACTGGGAGTGGACATCTATCTTACCGATTGAATAGTTCTGATAAGCTTGAGATGCCTGGGCAAACAAGATAAGAACCAGTACCAATCCAATCTTTTTCATTTCATTCTACCTTATTTGAAAACATACCCAAAGCTCTGCACTATATATCTATTATGGGTACAGGAGGCTTTAGCCTCCCATTTTGTTACTTTTATCCTTAAGAGAGCTGTTTTCTTTATTTTGCAAGGTTTGCAGTGGTTTCTTTTTTGCTATACCCAATTTTCCCCTTATTTTTTCCTCTATTTCCTCTTTTATACCTTGGTTTTTAGGGTCCTTAAGAAAACCTCTGGCACTTTCCTTACCCTGACCTAACTGAGTATCCCCATAAGAATACCAACTACCTGATTTTTGAATAATACCAAGCTCTACTCCCATATCCAAGATACTTCCCTCCTGTGAGATTCCCTCTCCAAATAAAATATCAAACTCTGCTTTTTGGAAAGGAGGAGCAAGTTTGTTTTTAACTACAGTTACCCGAACTCGATTCCCTATTTGTCGATCTCCCTTAGTTAAACTGGCCTTCCTTCTAATATCTATTCGCACCGAGGAATAGAATTTAAGGGCTCTTCCTCCAGGAGTGGTTTCCGGGTTACCAAACATTACCCCTATCTTCATCCTGAGCTGATTAATAAAAATAGCACAAGTTTTAGAGTTACTTATAGCAGCAGTAAGCTTTCTTAAAGCCTGAGACATAAGCCGAGCTTGAAGACCCACATGAGTATCTCCCATTTCTCCTTCCAGTTCTGCTCGAGGAACAAGAGCAGCCACAGAATCAATAATGATTAAATCTATGGCATTACTCCTAACTAAAGTCTCACATATTTCTAAAGCTTCTTCTCCTGAATCAGGTTGAGAGACGAAAAGATTTTCTGTATCCACTCCTAACTTCTCAGCATAATTTGGGTCAAGAGCATGCTCAACATCGATAAAGGAGACTAATCCACCTTTCTTTTGGGCCTCAGCAGCTGCGTTAAGGGCTAAGGTAGTTTTTCCAGACCCTTCAGGACCAAATATCTCCACCACTCTTCCTCTGGGGAATCCTCCTATACCTAAAGCTATATCCAGAGCTATACTACCAGTGGGAATAACGTCCACCTCCATCCTACCCGCTCTTTCTCCCAGACGCATAAGAGCACCCTTACCAAATTGATGTTCTATCTGACGTCTGGCTATCTCCAAAGCCTTTAGCTTCTCTTCCCTCATTTTTATCTCCTTTTAATAGAAACTTTTTAATAGGAGTATAAATAGGAGCTTTAGGAGTAAGATGGCTTTGCATTAAAGTTACATATTTTACCTCCATTTTCCCAATCTTACTCCCCTTTTCCCTCAAAATAAGCTCCCTTAATTTATTCCTTTCCTTTAAAAATTTGACTCTTCCAACTGTTAAATGGGGTACCCACTTTCTTTTCTCCCTGGGGAAGCCTTCCTTTTCCAGTGCGCTTTCTAACTCTGTAGCTAACCAATCAAGAGAAGGAACATTTTTTACTCCTATCCAAATTACTCTGGGGGAGGTAATATTGGGAAAAGCGCCTGTGCCTTCAATTTTTAGAGTAAAGGGACTAACTTTTCCAGTTGTTTGTTCAATAACTTCGAGAATCTTTTCTATCCTCTCCTCTCTTACTTCTCCTAAAAATTTTAAAGTAATATGGATGGAAGCAGGATCTACCCATTTTATTTTATCCTGTGTTTTCTTCATCCGATTTTGAACTCGAGCAATTTCTTCTCGAATATACTCGGGAAACTCTACTGCTATGAACAGTCTCATTTGCTTTTATCCTACCTTATTATACCTTGATGTCAAGAGAGCCTCAGGGCTTCCCCTCAATGACCAAGGTAAACTCACCCTTTGGTTCTCTTTCTTCAAAGATTTTTATCACTTCTCCTACTCTGCCTCTAATAGTTTCCTCAAATTTCTTGGTGATTTCTCTAACTACCGTTATTCTACGGTCTCCTAAAATCTGCCTTATCTCAGATAAAACCTTTCTAATTCGATGGGGAGAAACGTAAATAACAGTGGTTCTTTCCTCCTCCTTTATTTTCCTTAACTTATGTATCCGTTTTTCTTTATTCCTTCCTAAAAAACCCTCAAAGACAAAGCTATGTGTGGGAAAACCTGAGACTATCAAAGCTAATATAAGAGCTGTTGGTCCAGGAACAGGAATAAGAGAAATACCTTCCTTGATAGCTTCTTTTATCAAATAATATCCTGGATCAGAGATTCCAGGCATTCCAGCCTTACTTACCAGAGCAATTTCATCCCCTTGTGTTAATCTCTTTACAAGATAGGATGTTTTCTTTAACTCATTGTGTTCAAAAAAACTGGTAAGAGAGGTATGAATATCGTAATATGAAAGGAGCTTTCGGGTGTGACGGGTATCCTCAGCTGCGATAAGGTTTACCTTCTTTAGTATCTGTAAAGCTCTAAAGCTCATATCTCTCAAATTACCAATAGGGGTTCCCACTAAATAAAGAGTCCCTTTTTTCATATCTACTGTATAAACTTCCTTAGCAATTTCATACCTAAAGAGATAACTTTAGAGTGAAAGTCAAAATTAACCTCTTTTTGAATTAAATCTCTTGCAGAACCCACCCTTTGCAGCCATTTAAAAATTCTATCTATACCTTTATCACTCATTTTCTCGAGTATTTCTCTTACCCTGCACCCCATATTAATTTCCCTTTCCAACCTATCCTTCCAAATTTTATCATATTCAGCTAAACTCTCTTTAGTTAAATCTCCTCTGTGAAAAGCTTTTATCAATACCTGAGCTGCAATTCGAGACCCAATAAGCCCATAAAATATTCCCCCCCCAGTGGTGGTTTTTACCTGTCCTGCTGCTTCACCTACAGATAAAACTCGATGAGCTACACACTTTTTAGCCGCACCGTAGGCTACAGGTTTGTAGCTTATCTGAGTTTGTTTTTCTCTTAATCTCTCATTTAATCTTTCCAAAAATCTTCTTAAGTAGAGTATCCCTTTTCTTTTAGTTAAGTTTCCTATCCGGGCCCTGTTTTCATTTAAAGGCACTATCCAGGTAAAAGAACCGGGAGAGATAGAATTACCAAGATAAATCTCTGGTTCTTTTGAATTTTCTATTTGAACTTCAGTCTGCACTCCCTGAACAAAAGAGGGGGGAGTATCTAATCCTATCTGAGAGTGCAAAGAATAATTAACTCCTGTAGATAATATAGCTACCTTAGCTTTTTCTCTATCTCCTTTATCCATTTCTACCTCTACTTTATCTTGCCCAATTTTTATCTTTCTTACCTGCTGTCCCAGTTGAATCTCTGCTCCTTTTTCTCTGGCTAATTTAGCTATGCCCTTATCCAGAATACTCCGATCTACAACATAAGCTATGGCCTTAGAAGAAGTATATCTTAAAGTAAGAGAAGAGGGAGAAAAAAAAGTTATACTCTTAACCTCACAGATAATAGCCTGTTGGGGAAGGAAAAACTCTCGAAAAGCTTGAGTTCCAATAACCCCTGTGCAGACAACTTTCTTGCCAATTTCCTCATCCTCCTCAAATAAAGCTACATCAAATCCAGCCTCTGCTAATTGATAGGCAGTATAACAGCCAACCGGTCCTCCTCCTATCACTATTACATCGTACATTTTACTCATCACCATTAAATTTTGAGGTAAAATAAAACAGCAATTATCCCAAAAATAGCCTCCATCCCAATGAAAACTAAAACAAGTTTCCTTTCAGTAATCCCCCCAGTGATCTTCATAATCAACTGGCAAAAACCAACAGGGCCTGATTCTGGGCAGTAAAGCTTTCCATTATTATATATCCCCTCCCAACCTTTACTGGGAAAATGATTTATTGCCTTTAGCACAAAATCTACTGCATAGGGAATAATTATAATTACCCCTGCTACTTCAAAATTGCCTATAATCACAGAAGAGGCAACAATGGCACCAATACTTAAAGTCCCCACATCGCCAATAAGTACCCTGGCAGGATACCAGTTATACTTAAATGTAGCTATTAAGGCTCCCAAAGCAGCAATTAACACAAAAAATGAAGTTACAGCACCCGTTAGGTAGGCAATAACGGCCAAGCAAACCGTGGCAGCTATTCCCATTCCTACCTCTAAGCCATTAAATCCTGCCAGCATGTTAGCTGCATTAGCTGCTCCAGTAATTCCTGCAGGAACAAGAATTAAGGAATAGAGAATACCAAAGTCTATCTGACCAACAAAAGGAACATTCATCGCTGTATGACCTGCCTTTATGGCCACCAGAGGAAACGAGGCAAACAAAGGTATAATTGCTTTAACACTTTTTTTTAACAAGATCAAATCATCAACGATACCAATTAGAGCTATTAACAAGATTGTGGAGAGAACGCCAAGAATACTTATAAGATTAACAGAAATTAAGTGGTTAAAAAAAGTCTTTAGAGCAATAACTACGATAATCCCTGCTACAAATCCAGAAATAGTAACAAGGCCCCCCATCTCAGCAACTTTGGTCTGGTCGGGCTTATGCAGGTCCTTTCCTACAATCTTAGATTTTTCAAGCTGGGGAATTACTTTAGGAAATATGAAAAAAGGAACACCAAAAGAGATAAGAAATATCAGAAGTGCTACCCCATTTTTATATCCTTTCAAAAATTAAAATACATTCTTTCTTAATTTATACACTAAACAATATCTATTGTCAAAAATCTAAAGTTCAGGGAAAGTGGAAACATAAACTTATCAGTTGAGCCCCTGTTCTCTCCCCGAGTAGGGGAGGCAGTATCACTCCTACCTCAAAATTTCTTTACTTTTTATTTTGATTGTGATAAAATTTTAGTAATAGTTCAGCCACTAAGTCACCAAGGCACAAAGAAGTAATATAATCTCGTTGATCTGTTAATGCGTAGAAACGTAGATGTGTTTTACTTATCAACCTATT
>JAGHCO010000059.1 GCA_021160405.1 Candidatus Aerophobota bacterium | reverse complement strand
CCGTATAAGTTCTATCCTTGCTAATGGATGAGTAGGCCATCCGGGACAATTATGCCAGATTGGTTGAGATAAATCCAATAGTTTCTTAATCTTCATTCAATTCTCCTCCTCTGTTTTGATACGATGGCTTAGTTTATTTGTAATAGTTACTATAGGGACATATGTCCCCTTGGTTAAGATCATTGATAATCCATAATTTAGTTATTTATCCCGTTAGTGTTGATTTTTCTGAGAACAACTTAATTCAATTTATACCAGTTGCGTTAACACTTGTTATCCATTTCCCGCTATGTCTTTTAGCAATTACAGGTGAACTTATGAAATCGGTAGTTCACGATGATCATCTTGATGGAAATCCAGACTATTTTAAAGATAGGTGGAATCATAGCAATCTATAATCTATGTTTGAGTTTATCAATAATTTGGGACTGTGTAAATAGATAGTTGGTACTGTTCTTTTACAAATCAATGGTCAAGTTTGATACCATTTTACTCACTCAGCCGAATACTGCTTACATTGCAAAGCTCTAAGGGTAACTTTCCGTTTCTTTTAAGAGTGATTGCTAGACTTGAAGCATTTAAACCTGTCCAAAGATAAGAAGTTTTAGAAAGCAGCATGCATTGTATGCTCTTTTTAACCTTCTGGTAAGTTTTATCTTTTCCTTTAGCTGAGCTATAATGTTATCCATTACTCTAAAATTATATCCAGAACCAAGTGAGGATAGAATGGATATCCTTGTTGTTCTTTTTAATTTCCTGGCTGCTTTTCTCAGCAAACCCAAGATGTCAAAGGTCAGATGCGCCCTTTTTTATTCACACTACCACCTTTTTTGAGTGGAAAATAAAACTTAAGTTAATTATTGACCAGACAAAGAATTTTGTCAATTTTACCAGCTATCTATTTACCTCGTTAGAAAAAGGTTCAGTCTGTAAGCCCTATGTAGTACATACTGTACAGGGTAAGGGCAAAGATAAAAAATTAGTGGTTTTGGGAGGAGTTCATCCTGTTAGATAGCAAGTATCTAACAGGATTAGAGCCCCCTTCTAAACTTTCTAATAGGGTTTATCCGGTGCGAATAATTCCTTCAGTGATGTTATTAGTCCTTGGAAGTTGAGGATACTGAAAGTTTGTCCAGGTAAATTCCATTTTTGATCCAAATCAATACCTCGGCTTTCAATCCCTTTTGAATAAAGAAACTGCGTATTAAATTGTATTTTTGAGAAAATACTCAAAATACTTAGGGTTTTTAGTTAAGCATGCTATAAGCAATATCCAGGAATGGTTTAATTCCTTTTTTGGTCCTTGAAACTCATATCTTAGGTAATACACGAGGCAGCTGTAAAGATGTCTAATGCAAAGTTGAATAGGAACTCCAAGAAATACCTCCTGAGAAGCTCTTACAAACTTTGGATATTCATCGATAATTACCTCTCTTGTAGGATAAAGGATTCTTCTCTTAAGCCCCTGAAAGCCATTTTCCAACTCTAGTAATTCTCATCTTTGTAAACTAAAGCATAAGTGATACTCATCTTCTAACATCAGCGGTAAGTGGTTGCATTAGCAAGAAGATACAGAAGATTATCGGAAGAAAATCCTTGAGCTACCTTCTTAAAGAACTTACAGCTTTTGTCAAGTTCCTTGATCCAAAAAATAACTGATAAACTCTAACATGAACATATCTACTTACAGTCCTATTAGGAGGCTTCTGGGTCAAAGTAAAAGATCAAAATTCTTAGGATTAGAGAAGTTTCGTGTTGCTTAGTACCTTGAGATCCTCTCTTTCAGAGAAAGATATGGGGCAGTCAAGGTAGCGGTAAATTTTCTTTGGCGTTGTCCCCAGAAAAGCTAATGTTTTGGCTGGATATGAGCTATATCTTTGTGTATTAAGCAAGATACATCCTGGACATGATTTTCTTCTTATCCTCGTCTTCTAACAGAAGTGTTTTGCACTCCATAGGAGATGATTGTACATCCGATAACGCTTTAATATCAAGCGTTTATGATAAAGAACAGTTTAATTCACCAACACTAACAGGATACACAGCTAAACTCTGTTAGATACTTGCTATCTTAACGAGGTAAACTTAAAGGATTCATTTTCTAAGGTGCCTTATTAAGCCTATTTAAGAAAGGCCGTTAAAATAGCTATTTTAACCTTTAAAAATCTTCGATGGTAAAATTATTTATCCTGTTGAAGAAAACCTCTTAAAAGAATCTGTATGGGCCTTCTTCTTTGTAAAAAGATACAAGATAGGCTGATAAATATCAAGTTTTATTATCTTTAGTTTGATTTTTGTTCTTTCTCATGAGTTAGTTCCGGATGATAGAGAATGACAATCCGCTGATACTCTTTTACCGTACGAAGGCCTCTTCCGATTAGTTGACTTATCTCTTTCACATTGGCCCTCTTTTGCAGAAGTAGTTTTACTCTCTCGTAATCAGAGATATATCTGTCCACTGCCTCCAAAGAATGGCTAGTCTGCCTTGCAATGTCAGGAGGAGCGATTTTCTTCTCGTAAAGGTGTATAATGATTCCTTTGTGAGTTGGGGATGAGCCTTGGTCAAGAATAGTGCCTTTGAGAGGAAGAATTTCACCCTTTTCCATTTGATATTGATTAAGTTTTTTCCAGGCACTCTGGAGACTACAGTTCATTATGGTGGCAACCTCGGCTATGGATAGAAGTCCTCCCTGTTTAAAGGATGCTTTGATTATTCGCACCATCCTTTTTATCTCTTGCAAGATCCCCTCTTTTTTAGAATGAGGCTTTATCCTATGCTGGATATCCTCTGGCGTAAGGTAAGGAAGCTTTACAATACAGGTTTCCTGATCCTCTGTTTTTCTGCCGTAGCTTACCTTCTTCTCAGAAGTAGAGGTGGTAGTCCAAATAAGAGTTCCAGGAGCAAGACAGGAAGAGGAAGGGAAAAACTGTCTGGTAAGATCCTCTATATCCTCTGCTATCATCTGGATAACTTTATGGCTACCGATGATCTTGTACTCTGTTTCCAGAAGATGAACCAAAGCCTGTTTGAAATTCCTCTTCCCCATGGAAAGATAAGATGGTGCATCTTTTGTACTGCTCATAGGATAACCCCCTTTTTTAAACTAACCTCGGGAAAATAAGAAGATAAGCTACTTATATCCTCTATTCTATCCTGATATTGGGGCAGATTGTACTTTTGGTAAAGCTTAAGGTACTCCCCTGTAAGATGAGAGGAAATTCCTAAAAGAAAAGCTATTTCCTCAGAATCTACTTCTTTTCTTTTTAAGTTGATCACTCTGGAAAAGGTTGTGAGATATCTTTTGATGGCAAAAGGAGAATGTCTTGTTCTACGGGAGATTTCGGTGTAGGTATGCCTTTGAAGGTAAAGCTCAACAATAGCCACCTTGTGGGATTTTCCTCTACCTATACCTTTTATCTGTCCTCGGGTGTGCACAAGATATCTTTTTCTTCGAAGATAAGCAATATCACGCTTTATAGTGCGAACATCTACCCTTAAAATGTGAGCTAAATCCTCTTGGGTGAGAATTCCTCCTTGATCCAGAGCTTCCTCTACTAATCGCAGAATACGTATCTGGCGAAGAGCCACTCTACCATATTTTG
>JAGHCO010000003.1 GCA_021160405.1 Candidatus Aerophobota bacterium | reverse complement strand
CTACATCCCCTGTGATTGGCTTGAGGATTACAGGGATTTTACTATGGAAGATGCAAGAAACGGAAGATTGGATGTTGCTGAAAAAGCTGAACTTGAGCTTGCCAATGCCTTTATCAGAAAAGAAGATACTGCTGCCTTTGCTCTTATGAAATCAGCCATCCCTTCATCCAATGTAGTTGATATATCTTCAACCAGTTTTGATTTTGATCTTCTAAATGAGCTGATGATTGTTTTTGACCAGATTAGAGAAAACTATCCTGACTTGCAAATGAGAGTTTTGTATTTGTCTCCCCGCTCGGCAGGTGATCTAAGAGCATGGGCTAAGGCAAATCTAAGTGATGCAACTAAAGAAGAGATAAAAGCTGTTGGTGTTGATACTGATACATTTAGGATCCCTGGATTTAATATTCTTTTCCATAAAGTTCCTTACAAAAGCTTTATTGCTGATAATGAAGTTTATCTTGTTGATAATGAGAGACTGGGTAGATTTGTTGTAAGAGAGCCTATGGAAACCCAGGAGGATCCAACAGCAGCTGCTGAGTGGAAGATTGGAATTATGGCAAGAGAAAAGATAGGGTTGGGAGTTACCAACCCTTATGCTGTAGTAAAAGGCGTAATCACCAGGAGTTAATAAGCAATAATTGGAGATTTTTATTGGGGGCAGGCTTGAGTAGGCCTGCCCTATATTTTAAAAAAGGAGAAAAAAATATGGCTGAAAGGTTTTGCCCAACATGCGGCAAAAAGGTTATAAAAGGAAAATATTGCTCAAAAGAGTGTTATTACAACAGAGGGAAGAAAGAGGTGCGGGGGGTACAATCCACACACACAATAAGCTCTATAGCCTACACTAAGTTTTCTAACCTATCAGAAGAGAATAAAAAGAACATTGAGAAACTTATTAAACTAACTCAGGAAGCGCGCAAATCAAGAGTTCCTGTCTCTCGTCTTAAAAAAGTACATAACTTAAGGACATTTAAAAAATTTGCTGATATGGCAACTGTAAAAGTTTTAAAAGAGTTTATGGAGGCAACAAGGCTGGATGAGAGAAAGTTTGAGGAGAAAAGAAAAATAGTAGCGCAGATTTTAAAAGAGAAAGAAAATGTCTTGCAGTAGCCTTGCCCTGCTTGTTCCTAAAGTAAAAAGAGCCTTACGGTTTATATCTTCTGAATATGAGGATACTTTTATTTTAGATATTTTAATTGATGTTTTCCCCCAGGTGATGATTGATGTTAATAAGAATATAACAGTTGATGAGAGTGGAAATTTAAGCTCATCCATAGAGGATGATATAGCATCCCTTTTAGTTTTAAAAGCATCATCAGCTATTTTGTATGATAAGGCATCTCAGCTTTCGGCTCAGGCTGTAAAAATCAAATCGGGGCAACAGAGTATCGATATAAGTAATACTGCTTCAAGAGTAAGAGATATTATAAGAGAAAGAAAAAGTGATTATGAGGCTTCCCTGAAAAGGTATCTTCTTAAAAATAAAGGCAGTGCAAACTCCTTAGTTTTAGAAAGATTTAGAAAATACGATTTAAACTAAAATGCCAATTTTATCTTCTGGACTCATAAATTCTATGGATCAGCTCTTTGTTGAAGCTCTGGGAGAGATGCGCGAGTTTATGGGAAGAGATGTTACAATTGTAAATAATACCAAGATAAATTGCCCTAACTGCCTTCTTTCTTATACCGAGCAAGAATCGGCAGGCATTTATTCCCCGGATGATCCATATCCTTCTGATGTGCCAGGCCCTATACCATTCTCAGGTGGATTTTGTCCTGTTTGCAAAAATACAGGTTGGTATGTAATAAAAAATCAGGAAAATATAAAAGCTCTCATTAGCTGGGCATCCCCAGGAGATCGCCAATATATGGAAGCTGGAATCATTGAGCCATGGGATGTTAGTATTCAGGTAAGTATTGATGATGCTGATAAAGTAAAAAATGCTGATGAGATTTATGTTGATGGACAGAAAGTAGAGTTTTTAAATCTAAGAAAAGAAGGCCTGAAAACGCTTGCAGGGGCAACCATAGAGCTTAGAAAAATATGAAATTAAAAGTTAAGGTTCATTCCAAAACATTTGAACATAAATATCAATCGGTTTTCTCTGATATATCTATTAAAAATATCTGTAGTAATGTTGGACGAAAAAAATTACTTGAAGCAAGAGAAAAAGCTACAAACCTAGCCAAGCAAGCAGAGCAGGATATAAGATCAAAATACGATGCTCCAGAGCCTGGCGTTTGGGGTCCAAGAGTTGATAATCCTAACACAATGAATGTTTCGGATGCAATCCGCACCGAATACGTTATAACATCTGAAGAAAGTAAAAAAACTGTATTTAAATTTGGTAATCCTTCTACTTTAACTCAAAAAACAGATATCGGGGGAAAACTGGAAGGTATTGGCGCCTGGGAGCTTTGGGAAACTGGGAGAGAATACTGGAGCCCACAGAAAGGAAAGGTATGGGTATTTAGAAAGGGAACTAAGGGAAAATATGGCCTTGGAGCTATGATTTTGGTGGATAAAAAAGTTGCTGATAGATTCTTGCAGCCAGTTCGCAGGTTTAGAGCACCAATTTTTAAAACTGTAAGAAATGATCTTAAAAGAAAACAAGGTCAGATATTTAGAGAGGTAAAGAAAGGATTGAAAAAATCCTGGGACAAATATGGGTAGCAAACGCAGAATTCATCTTTCCGTTTATTATGGAATAAAGAACCTATTAGTTAGGGATGGATACATTGCCCCTAAAGCTGGCGATCCTTTAACTCAAATATCATCTTTAGTTTACAGGGCAAGTGAAGATAATTGGGTTTATCAGGATTTAAATAAACACCCGGTTAAAGTTTACGATAATGGCTCTTTGATTAATGAAAGCTACTACTATAGAGATTTTCGTGATGGGAAAATCACTTTTACAAATTATACACCACAAGGCACTATTACTGCAGATTACTACTATCATCAGGTTAATATGAGAAGAAGTTATCCTGATAAAGAAATATTTACAGAAAATGATTTGCCTCTGATAGTTGTTCACTACAGGGGTGTTCCCTATGAGCCTTTTGCACTGGGAGCCCAGATTGAACGAGCTGAGCACAGATTCACCATAGATATATTTGCAAAAAACCAGGGACAGATGCAAGATTTGGCAGAAACTATAGAAAACTGGCTTTTAGAGACCCCCAATTTAGGTGAGATGGCTTTTGCATCAGGATTTCCACTCTTAGATAATGGAGAGATAAATCCTGATTTTGACGATAGCACTATTTTAGAGTATCACAAGCAAGATATAAATGGAGTACCCTTTATTGCAGAGGGATTAACAAAGATGGAAAGATACAGGTATGCAATAGATTTTACTTTAACCAGCTTTAAAAATTACAGGAGGTGAACTTAAATGGGAATGAATTTTACAACTTCTGAATGGTCTGTTACTGGCCCACCTAATATTGTATCAAGTGGTCCTGGCCAAACTG
>JAGHCO010000234.1 GCA_021160405.1 Candidatus Aerophobota bacterium | reverse complement strand
ATTAAGCTTAATTTTAACTTTTGCATAAAAGACCTCCTCGTATATTATGTTTAGTTTATCTCGTGCAACGTAATCTCATTTTAACGCATCAACGCATTTACTTATTGCTTATTACACATCACATATTACTAATTTTACCGACGCAGATACCTTAAAGTAAAATAATCATCAGAGACTTCTTCTTCCTTAGTCTCCAATATTTCTATAATTGTCTTAGTTCCTTTAATCTGGTTAGCCATTACTATTTTATAGGGGATATAATCTTCTTTTTCCTTCTTTAAGTTATATTCAGTTAAAACCTTTTCTAATTTCCCATCTTTTCTATAAAACTCTATCTTTAAGGGGATAAATTCCTGTTTCCACACCCACATCTTAAGATGACTATACTTTGTTTCTTTTTCCTTAGGTGAAAGCTTTAAAACATAACAGGGATAATTCTCAAAACTCTCATCATTTAATCTTTTACCTGTATATTTTTCACGATAGCTTTCACCGCTACCTATTTCCTCATAAGTAAAATCTGTTCCCATAAACTTCTTTTCCTTCTCCTGAGCGGAAATTCTTCTTTCTCTTCCTAAAAATGGGAGGTAAAGATACATTAAATCTTCTTTCCCTTCCTCGCTAATGCTTAAAAATTTAGTTCCCTCAACATCGGCTGGCTCCAGATATTCTATTAGCTGTTTTTCTATTCTTTCGGTTACTTTACGATAAACTTTAACCTTATTCTCCCTTCTCTGTCCCCTTTTATTTTCTGTAATTAGGTTTACTGTAGCCCTGCCACTTCTTGTAACGGCGGCCTTTCCCTTTATCTTTTCCAGAATCTCATCACCTGTTAGCTGCCCGGCATAGGCAATGATACTTGATAAAATAAAAATCACTAATCCCACAAGTAAAGCTCTCTCTACTCTTATTTTTATAAACATTCTCTTACCTCCTGTTCTTAGTAATGAGTGATAAGTAATTAGTAATAGTTTTTTTAGTTCTTCACCCATTACTCATCACACATCACTTCTTTATTTTTATTAATCTCAATATAGCTGGGATAACTGTTAAAGATGCCACAGAACTTATCACCATAGTTAAGCAAATTAAATACCCAAAGACAAACAGGCCATGGAAGGAGGAAAAAAGAAGAACTCCAAACCCTAATATTACGGTAACTGCATTAAATAAGATACCTCTACCGGCTGTTTTAGTAGTGATAATTAAAGCTTTTCTCTTATCTTTCTTATCTTTTATCTCCTTTTGGTAACGAGAGATAAAATGAATAGAGTAATCTATCCCAATCCCTATGGCAATACTGGCAATTGTAGCTGTAGCTACATCAAGGGAAATGCCAAAATATCCCATAATTCCAAAGTTAATAACTATAGTAAGAAGCAGGGGTAAAATACAAATTAAGCCTATTTTAAGAGAGACAAAAATTAAGCTAACAATAACCGCTACTATTAGAATAGAGTAAAATAAACTGTTTATCTGGCTATTGATAATTCTACTCATCAAGTGCAAGGTGATTTTAGGCATTCCCACTAATTTTACATTAAATTTATCCCCATCGAAATTCTTTTTTAAATAGTCCTCTATTTTACTCATTGTCTTTTTTAACTGCGAAGTATTCTTTACCTGTGTTGATATAAGAGCTTTTTCAAAGTTATAGCTGACTAAAGAATCTATCCCGGAGCCTCCCTGCATAGTAAATAAAAGCAGTTCTTGAGCAACAGCTCTTCTGGTTTTAGGAATAGTATAGTATTTTTTATCCCCACCATGAAGAACTTGATTAATATCACAAATTAAATCAGCAAGGGAATGACTATTTCCAGTATATTTTAAAGAATCTAAATATTTTTCTGTCTTAAGCATCTTTTTAAGGACAACAGGCTCCTTCACTCCATTTTTCTTCTTTGTATCTACTGCTATTAAAAGGCGAGAAGTCCCCCCAAAGTTATTTTCCACTACATTAATTGATTTTACAGGAGGACTATTCTCTCCTAAATACTTTGTTAAATCAGCTTGAGTAGTAATTTTAGGAATTCCTAAGAGGGAAAAACAGATAACAAGAGATGAGGCTACTATTACAGTTTTAGGATGCTCTGCCACAAAAGTTCCTACTTTCCCCAAAGAAGAATCTAATATACCAGAAGATTTTTGTTTCTTAATATAACGAGGAGTTTTTTTCTCAAGAGTTAAAACTGCTGGAACAAAAGTTAGAGAAAGAATCATAGCTGAGAAAACCCCAAAAGCTGCAGAGGTCCCAAATTGTTTTATAGGAATGACAAAAGAGGTATTTAAAGTTAAAAAGCCAGCAACAGTGGTTAAGGCAGCCATAATTACAGGAGAGTTCATCTCGGACATAGTGTTTAACACAGCTTCCTTCCCTCTTAAATGGTTTCCTACAGCTTCGTAGTACTTGTTCACAATATGAATCCCATAAGCACTTCCAATAGCTACCAAGATGGTGGGAGATATTACAGAAACTATGTTAAAAGGGTACTTCATTAAAGTCATAAATCCCATCATCCATATAATACTCATAAAAACAGTGAGCATAGGTATAAGAACTCCTATTTTGCTTCGGAAGCAAAGATAAAGGAATCCTGTTGCTACTAAAACTATCAGGGTAAATAAAAAGTATAGATCATGGCCCATTGCACTTTTAGCATAATGA
Organism: Candidatus Aerophobota bacterium; assembly: GCA_021160405.1. Taxonomy (GTDB): domain Bacteria; phylum Aerophobota; class Aerophobia; order Aerophobales; family JAGHCO01; genus JAGHCO01. Next base: position 590 of record JAGHCO010000234.1, on the reverse strand, counting down.
GACAGATAGGCATCGCCAGCTAAGTAAATTTTCTCAGGCCCCTCATTTTGATGAATAATTACAAGTATTTTTTCAACTAATTCTTCAGCTTTTTCAGTAGCAGCAATATTTGGTTCCAAAGTAATCAGTGTAAGGGCTGATTTTCCATTCTTAGCTATAAAGGATTTGCCCTGAGGAGAGTTTAAAATCCTCTCCTTGAAATCCTCTATTTCTTTTTCACTTTCAGGAACCTTTTCTGCGGCAGGTGTAATTGTAATTAATCCCTCGCTTCCCTCAATTAAATCAATGTTTAAAGGTGTGGTAACCTTTTCCACCCCTTGAAGGTTTGAAAACTCCTCTGACATTTTATGAATTTTTTTAAGGCTACCTGGAGTGAAGATGTTGTTGCTGCACAGGGCAACCATAAGAAACTCCTGGGAGCCAAACTCATCTGTTACCTTGTCAAAATCTTTTATTACAGGGTCATTTAAGGGAACCATGTCCTTCATATTAGACTTAAAGCTGATATGTGGAATAAGAAGGCAGAAGAATAAAGTAGCAATAACAGCAAAAACTATAGTTTTTTTAGGATTATTAACAACCCAATTAGT
>JAGHCO010000207.1 GCA_021160405.1 Candidatus Aerophobota bacterium | reverse complement strand
TCTTAACATTTGACATTTATTTCCCTTTTTCAACACTTCCGCCACTTCTTTTGCCATCTTTAAAGCAATTTTATTCTTTTTCATCTCATTTTCAAATCTTTTAGCTGATTGAGAAACAGCAACATAATCCATATTAAATAGTTCTCCTATCTGCTTCAATGACAATGCTGAATACTTCTTTAAAAAATATAAAGTTAATTTCCGGTAGATGTTGCCCCTTCTTTTTTCAAATATTTTATCTTTTTCCACATTGAATTGCTTAGATATAATATCAATTATTTTCTCTTTAGATGGCAAGCTGACATCTTTGATACGGCTGACCTCCCGATTTTGACCTAATGAGTCTATTTTATTTTTTATTCTTTCTATAAATTTCTCATTGCCCAAAGCAATATTTTTATAGCTTTTTTCAAGAGGATTTTTAAGGCCTACATTTTCCATAACAAACTGTTGATATCTTTTTTGAGACTGCTTTATATCATCAGACAACATATTTAAAATTAGCGACATATCCAGTCTTCTTACAAGAGGACTTCTCTTACCGATATAGTCTAAGAAGCTGGAAAATGGATAATCCTCTATATTTTCAACCATACCTGCCCTTAGAGGATTTAAGTGGATATATGCTGAAAGGACTAAAGCATAACTATCCTCATCAACAAGGATAGATTTATATCTGCCCTGGAATATTGTTCCCATAAGTTTATGCTTTGCTCTAAACCAGTTGGCATAGGATGTATTGAGATAGTGCATACCTTGAGATATGTTGGCAAACGGGGTTTTGATAAATAGATGATAATGGTTATCCATAAGACAGTAGGCGTACAAGACAAACGAATACTTATCAAAGGTCTCATTCATTTTATCCAGGAAGACCTTTTTATCTTTATCTGAATAAAAGATGTTTTCCTTTCTTATGCCTCGTGCGGTTACATGATAAAACGCATTTTCAAAAGATAATCTTAAAGCTCTTACCATAATGTAGTAAGCATATTACAAAATTAACTAAATGTCAAATGTTAAGATACGACCCCTGTATACTCTCAGGTTAAAGCATAAATCCATAAATTACCCCCTCCAGAGGAGAATAGGTCTTGCTTACTATTTTGTATTCTTTTAAATTAAGAGTTTTAGAAAGCTCTTTTAGTTTCTTTACATCTGATTCCTGGGGGTTAATTTTAACTTCGTATGCTTTTTCTCCGTTTGAAATGAAATCTATCTCTCCACCGCTTTTTCTTTTATAATAATTAATAATTCCATCCCTTACCACTAAATTCTGAAATACACTATTTTCAAAGAGAACTCCTGTATTCAGCCTTGCAAAATGGTTGGCAATTCCTGAATCAATGATATACAATTTGGGCATCTTCCTGATCTCAACATCTCTGCCCCTGCTGAACGGTTTTATAGTTTTTATAAAGTAAGTGCCTTCTAAAAAAGAGAGATAATTAGTTAATGTGGCACGGGAGATGCTTAGTTCTCTGGAGAGCTTCTGTATATCCAATCTGGAGCCTACCCTTTGCATTAAGAGGAGTATCAAATCCCTTACTATATCATTCTTTCTAAAATTTCCTAATTGCACTACTTCCAACTGGAAAAAAGACGTAAAAATCTCTTCTAATACTTTTTTCTTTTCTTCCAAACTTGTCTTTAAAACCACTCCGGGAAAACCTCCAAACAAAATATACTCCTCGTATAGGGAAGATAGAGCCTCAAAAATAGAAGAAGTTACATCTTCTGATTTTTCGGGAATTTTTAAATTTACTCCCTTAAACACAAGAAATTCAGGGAAAGTTAACGGATAAAGTTCAAAAATGTACTTTCTGCCAGCAAGGGACTCTGTAAAAAGATTTTTCAGATAAAAACTTGCCGAACCTGTTAAAAAGAATTTTACTTTATAATGGTCAATAAAGTATTTGGCAACTGAAGGGAAGTTTTTTACGAATTGAATTTCATCACCGAAAATATAGGAATTTTCGTCAAAATTAATTCCCAAAAATTCCAGATTCTTTTTAATTCTTTCATAATCTTTTTCCTCAAAGTATCTGCGATTTAAAGGATTTTCAAAATCAATAAAGATTTTATTCCGAGAGTAGATTTGATTGTAAAGAAAATTTAAAAGAGTAGTCTTGCCGGTCCTTCTCATCCCTGTAATTATAATTGCCTCAGGCGAGTTAAAATAGGGTTTAATCTTCTCCAGTATTAGCCTTGATTTAATTTCATTCATGCCGCTTGTATTTTACAAATAGTATTACTTTTTGTCAACTGAATTTTCTATTTGGTTATTCTAATCTGGTGGTCTTGTGGATAATAAGGGGCTTTTCTTTTTAATTTCTGTTACATTTTTAAACATTATGTATCAGGAAGAAAACCTGTCAGTTACATTACATATCCATCAATTGCTCCATGTAAGAAGATAGATTTAAGTAGACTTTCTATTTTTTCCTTTTCTATGGCTTCCTTTATTGACTCCTTTACGATTTTAAAACCTTTGTTCAATTTAAGAAGTGAAATGTTATTTCCTTTTACTAATCCCTTACTTCAACAGATAGATTCTCTACATAGAGATTTACAATATCAGAAAGAGTAAAGCGTTTCGTCGCATCAAGTATTTCTATGCCAATAAGTTTACTTGCTTTATCAAAGTCAATTGATACTCCATTCTCTACCTCTTTTGTTTTAGCCACATATTTTTCCTGGATTTGGATATAAAGAGCATCAGCTTCCTGGTCATATTCAATTCGCATTTTATTCTCCCTTATTTATTTTTATCTACTACACTTATCACTACGATACAATCCTTCTCTTCTAAATAAGTAACTCTAATTAAGTAAATCCTCAGTAAACCTGTGTCACTGCGAAGGATGAAATCCTGAAGCAATCTCGGTTTTGGGGATTGTCGAGTCTATCTTGAGATTGCCACGCCTGCCTTTGGCAGGCTCGCAATGACAGTCTATACGTGCTTCTTTGAATATTTATCGAAAATTTTAGACAGGGTTCACCGAGTATTTACAAAATAAGTCTGGTTAATGAGATTATTTTGCAATAATTTCTACAATTCTCTCTGCTGCCCTACCATCCCATAATTTAGGACAGTTTCCCTTTTTGCCACCGTTTTTTAGAATTTTCATTGCCTCTTTTATGATTTTATCCTTTTTGTTCCAGACAAGGGTATCGGTTCTTTGAAGTCTATGGAGATGATGGAACTACTTCAAATGTATAACTTAAAGCATCTTTTAGTGAAAATCGTTTAGAAGCAGATAAAATCTCCATACTTAATATATTTCCGCTTTTATCATAATTTATAACAATCCCCTTATCTAAATACTCACCCTCGTAATTTTCTCCCTCAGTAAATTTTAGATATAAAATATCTGCATCTTGATCATATCTTATCATCATTTTGTTTTCTCCTTAACTTTCTCTTTATTTTTCTATCATAGAAAAATGTAACAACTTTTATAACATTCCCCTCTTCTTTAAAAATAACACGCAGATACCTGTTGCCAACTTTTTTAACGGAATGCACTACTTCTGCATAGTTTTTATCTCTCTCAGTAAAATCCGGCTCCAAGATAACCTGTCTTATAAGATCCATGTTTACTTTAATTTCTTTCGAGAATCTTTCGGAAAGTTTTTCTTGAGCATGTTTGCTTAGAATAATTGTCTTCATAAATTAATCCAATTTCTATTATTTAATCTGTTGGTTACTTTTTATCTCCACAATCTGAATTACAAGATCATAGCTCATTATTACAAAAAGTTATTTTATGGATATCACTTTATCCTTGCCCATCATTTTATATCTCTTTTCACAAATCCTGCACTTGGCAAAATCACCCTTAAATTCCAGCCTTGCTCCGCACTCACATATCCATCCTTTTAGCTTTGCTGGGTTTCCAAAAAAGAGGGCATAATCGGGAACATCTTTTGTTACAACAGCACCTGCTCCAATAAATGCATATTTTCCTATGGTATTTCCACAGATAACTGTAGCATTAGCACCGATAGTTGCACCTTTTTTAACAAGAGTTGGCTTTAGCTCATCCATCCTTGGAATTGCACTTCTTGGATTTATCACATTGGTGAAAACACAGGATGGGCCACAAAATACATCGTCTTCTAAGGTTACTCCTTTGTAAACTGATACATTGTTTTGTATCTTTACTTTGTTTCCAATACTAACATCAGGACCTATAACTACATTTTGTCCTATGTGGCAGTTTTTCCCAATTCTTGAGCCTTTTAGAATATGGGAAAAGTGCCATATTTTAGTCTCTTCACCAATTTCACAGTCCCTATCAACGATACTGGTAGGATGGACAAAGAAATTTTTAACCTCACCATTTTTAATGTAAACCTTCTCACCATTTTCTAAAGATTCTTGAGATGCCTGAAGCACCCTTAACACTTCTAACCCTTCTCTGCTATCAGTTTTTGGAGTTATGCGTTTCCTAACGCAGTTAATAAAGTGCTCACACTCCAGCTTAAGAGGCTCTTCCATTTCAAGAGGAACAATTTCAGAATTAGCTTTCTGAGCCACAGGAACTCTTTTTACCCACTCAATTTTATGAGGATAGAGTAAAAGTTTTTCTTCATTTACATCATCAAACACAGCCATTTTCCTGCTGCCAACTACTACAAGTTTTTGTTCTTTAAAGGGGTGAAGCCAGCTAACAAAGATGTGAGCTTTAACTCCACTTGGAAAATCAAGGGAGGTTAAAGTCACATCAAAAATTTTTGGTTGGAGATAGCTTCCTCCTGTTGAGAAAACAATCTCAGGAAACTCATCAAGTAAAAAAAGAATAATTGATATATCGTGAGGGGCAAAATTCCAGAGGATATTGGATTTGTTCCTTATCCTGCCAATATTTAACCTGTTGGAATAGATGTATTGAATTTTCCCCAGCTCACCCTGAGTAATTAACTCTTTTAACTTATTTACTGCCGGGTGATACCTGAGGATGTGTCCCACCATAAGGATTTTCTCCTTCCTTTTGGCAATTTCCGCCAAATCTTTCCCTTCCTCCAATTTCAGAGCAAGAGGTTTTTCAACAAATACATCCTTATCAGCTAAAAGAGCTTTTTTAACCAGAGTATAGTGAGTTTCCTCAGGAGTAGCAATAACTACTCCCTTGATAGATGAATCTGAAAGAACATCTGAAAATGAGCTGGTAAAATTAATATCAGGGTATTTTTTCTTATAAATTTTCTTAAGTTCTTCCCTTTTATCGCAGATAACTTTAAGTGAACCTAATTCATAAAAGTTACGAATGATGTTCTTTCCCCAGCACCCTGCACCAACTACAGCTATATTTTTTCCCAATTAATTCTCCTAATTTTTTAAAGAAGGTGAATTTTTTCTCTTCCCTCCTTTATATTTTTTGTAGCATTGCGAGTATCAAAGATTAATCTTGCACTATTAACTATTTTTTGATAATCATAAACACTGTGGTCAGTGGTAATTATTACTAAATCCTGCTTCTCAATTACAGTATCATCCAGTTTTACTGATCTGTATTTTTTTCCCTTTAGGCTAAAGCTGGGAACATAAGGGTCATTGTAGTGAATATTTGCTCCTCCTTTTTCTAAAAGCTCAATTATCTTTAACACAGGAGATTCTCTTAAATCTCCTATGTCTTTTTTGTAAGCCACTCCTAAAATAAGGATATTTGCATCACTGATGCATTTTTTTTGCTGATTCAAAATCTTAGTGACCCTTTCTACAACATAGTAAGGCATATTATCGTTTATCTCCCCAGCAAGTTCAATAAAACGGGTGTTAAAAGAGTACTCCTTTGCCTTCCAGGCAAGATAAAAAGGATCGACGGGGATACAGTGACCTCCCAGTCCTGGTCCAGGATAAAAAGGCATAAATCCATAAGGTTTTGTCTTGGCTGCCTCAATTACTTCCCAGATATTTATTCCCATACGTTGGCAAAGGATGGTAAGTTCATTTACCAGAGCAATATTGACATTACGAAAAACATTTTCTAAAAGTTTTTCCATCTCAGCAGCTTTTGGAGAAGAGACTGTATATATTTTTTCCTGGATTACCTGTTTATAAAGTGCTCCAGCGAGTTGAGTACATTTTGGAGTTACGCCTCCCACTACCTTGGGAGTGTTAGTTAAGCGGTATTTTTTATTTCCTGGGTCTATTCTTTCTGGAGAAAAGGCAAGGTAAAAATCTTTTCCTACTTTGAATCCTGCATTTTGTATTTTAGGCAAGATTATCTCTTCGGTAGTTCCTGGATAAGTGGTACTTTCCAAAATAATAAGCTGATTTTTGTGAAGATAGGGAAGAATTTTATTGGTAACATTTTCTATGTATTGAATATCTGGTTCCTTATGGTTAGTTAAAGGGGTGGGAACGCAGATACAAATAATATCTACCTCTGATATACAGTTAAAGCTCTGGGTAGCCTTAAGTTTTTTCTCTTTTACTACATTTTTTAGGTCATTGCCTACAATATCTGGAATATAAGTTTCCCCCTTATTTACCATGTCTATCCGTTCTTTTTTCCGTTCAATACCAATTACACTGAAACCAGCTTTAGCTTTTTGCACAGCTAAAGGAAGACCAACATATCCTAAGCCTACTATAGCTATTTTAGCAGTTTTATCCTTTATTTTCTTTAAAAGCAAGATGACACCTTGGAAAAGGGGACAGGCTACTTTTTTATTTTTCTATTTTATCCTTTAACTCAGAAAGAAGGGTAGAAAAGGTACGATTTATCTGCGTCCCCTTTTTCTTAATAATAAATCCCCTCTCTTCCTCATCAAGTTCTGGAATAAATTCCAGTTTTCCTTCTTTATCCCTTTTGCTTAGCTCATTTTTAACCTCTTGTATAAATTGCTCATCCATTATTAACCTATCTCGCGGTGAAATTACTATTTTTTCCTTTCCAGAATCTATATTGGATAAAAGGGCTTCCTTAAAAAGATGCAAATACTCCCCTTTGTTCAAATTGCTAAGCTCCTGTTTTGCTCTTTGAAAAGCATCTTCCATAAACTTTTTCTTTAAAGCTAAAATTTTCTTTTTCTCCTCCATTCTAACCTTAATTAATTTCCTTTTTCTTTCATCTTCAGCTTCTTTTTTAAATTTTTCTATTAACCTTTCCTTTTTTTCTTGAGCCTCTTTTATAGCTTTTTCAATAATTCTCTTTTTTTCCTCTTCAGCTTCTTTCATTAATTTTTCAATTTCTGTGCTAACTTTCTTTTCAATATTTTTCAGTATATCCTCTAATCCCATTGTTATCTCCTGATAAGTTTAGAGCTTTATTCCATTAACTATAAAGATGGTAACAAGCAGCCCCAACACTGCATAAAACTCTACAAAAACAGCCAGAACCATAGCTTTCATTGAATCAGCAGGTCTTTTTACTGTAAGTCCTACACCAGCGGCACAAACTTTTCCCTGATGAATAGCGGAAACCAGACCAAGAATAGCTATGGGAAGGCCGGATAAAAAAAGGCTCCATCCCTGAGCAAGATTAAGTTGAACTGGGGCTCCTCCTAACAGATTGATCTTCATTATAATAAGGAAAGAAGCTATAAACCCATAAATTCCCTGAGTTCCAGGTAGAGCAGTGAGAATAAGGTATCTTCCAAAGTTCTCTGGGTCCTCAGTCATTGCACCTGCACTGGCCTGTCCAGCATACCCAATTCCAATACTTGAGCCCACCCCAGCTAATCCTACAGCTAAGGCTGCTCCCAATAAAGCTAAAGCTAAACCGTAGGTCATTCTATCCTCCTTATTTTCTTTAATTTTTTTATTCTATCTCGATAACGAGCTGCAGATTCAAATTCTAAGTTTTCAGCTGCTAATCTCATCTTCTTTTCTAATATCTTAATTAAACGAGGTATCTCTGC
>JAGHCO010000196.1 GCA_021160405.1 Candidatus Aerophobota bacterium | reverse complement strand
CCCTGATGCCATTGCCTCTAAAATTACATTTCCAAACGGTTCATAAAGGGTTGGTAGTACAAAAGCATTGCTTGCTACATAATACTTAAAGACATCACTCCTTGTCCCTGCAAATATAACCTTTTTTTTCAGATTAAGACTCTTTACCATAGAGACTATAAAATTTAAATCTCTTGTATCATCATTACCTACCACTAAAAGTTTTAATTGACTATTCCTTATCAAGGAGAGTGTTTTTAATAAAAACTGTAGTCCCTTACGTAAATAACCATAACCAACAAATAACAATATAAAATCCTCCTCTCTGAGATTATGCCTATCTAGGATCTCTCTCCTATATTGACCCCTTTTATCTGGTTTAAATTTTTTCAAATCAACGCCATTGGAGATTACTACAATATTTTTTTTGGGTATGTGGAGAAATTCACTGAGTTCCTCTTGGATTTTTGTAGATACCGCAATAATTTTACCCCATTTTCTTATTCTAAAATTATATTCAAAGATAGAGTTTAAAACCATAAATGGTAAATAATACCTAAAATTTATTTTCTCTTTCTCTAGATTATTTAAAGAACGAACAAACTTAATACCTGCCCTAGGAAGAGCATGACAGGTGACCACACTACCCGGATACCAACAGGGATCATGTAAATTGATAATATCAAACTTGTGCTTTCTTAGCATTATTCCACTTATCAAAAAAAACTCTAAAAAGTTAAAATACCATCTTTGGGTTATAACTGGAACCTTATGGAATATAATTCGCTTATCATTAATGTCCTTCCACGATTGGGTAAAGACGTGAACTTCATGTTCCCTCACAAATCTTTCAGCCAGTTCAGCTACAACATAGGGAATCCCCTGTCGTTTATCACAAAAACGGCTAACAAGGGCAATTTTCATCTTTCAATTAGTTCCTCTTTTAACATAATTTCTATCTCATCCCATATAACCCAAAGACCTAAGCTCCTTTTCTATCTCCGCTGCCTCCTCGGGTGTGTATGCCTCAGCAGGGGTAATTTTAACTTCTCCTTTTTCTTCAGAAAAGACTATAGGGTGTGCCTGGAGGTAGTCTTCTCTGATGGCCTCTTCTATTACCCTTCCATCCATATCTTCTGGAATAGGATATCCCATAAGATATAGCACAGTAGGTGCAATGTCTGTAATATATAAACCTTCTAATTCCTTTCCCTGGTAAATATGAGGCCCTTTCATAAAAAAGATACCATCCATTCTATGGGTTCCTAGCCAGAGATCGGTTGCTCTTTCTAAAAATTTACCTGGTGTTAGGGCTATATTAAAGATATACTCAATATTTTTTGGTAAAACCAGCAAATCTGGGGCATCCTTTACATAAGGCCCACGATAAATCTCTTCCCTTTTATAAACGGCTTCGATAAAGTACTCCCCCGTGTCTGGGTCTTTCAAGGATAGGAGTTTTTTCCTTATTTCGTCTTTTATATTTTCATATTCATCTTTATCAACACAGCCGCAGGGCTCTCTCCCCTTTAGGTTAATTCTAATTACCCCATATTCACTAAAACTGCCATAGGCCTTTGTCTTTTGCCAATCAACAAGCTCTAAGGGATCACGTTCTAATAGACAGGGTAGAGGCAATTTCAATTTTCTTAAAGAATCTGGACAGATATGACTTAGATGTAATCGCTCAAAAACTCTTACTAAAGGTCTCCTTTTCATAACAATTTCCTTCTTTTTTACACCCTCTTTTAAGCTTAAATACCCTTCCTTCATCAACCAACTATTGATATAAAAATATTTCTTAAGTGGCCCTCCCCCATGGTCAGACATAATAATAATTGTGCAATCTTTGCCCACTTTTTGCATAATTTCAGCAATATATGTATCCATCTTTTCATAAAATTGATAGATAACTTCTCCAAATTTTTCTCCTTCTTCAGGATGTTCTTTGACATAATCTTTGTCTAAAAATTTAAAGGCATAGTGTTGGACAAAGTCAGTACCTCTAAAGACTATCATAAAAAAGTCAAAGGGACCCCTTTTTTTAAGTAGATACAAAGCGGCCTTTTGTTTAAAAGAGGTATAATAATAGAGGGCCTTTAGAGCTTCTACTACATCTGCCTTTTCAAGATATTTGTGAACCCATGTATCAGTAGGATAATCTCCTAACTCCCTTATAAGTTCTGTATGGAGAGAAGCTGGATAGGTGAATACTTTAAAGTAAGAAGGTACCATCATGCCAGAGATCATCACCCCATTTATTGGCTTAGGTGGATAGGTCATGGGTACTTCCACTAGGCCTATTTTCTCTTCGGGCTTAAGGTATTCCCAAAGGGGCCTTGCCTTTATATCCCGTCCTGTTACCAACCTCGTTTTATACTCTCCGGCCAAAGGGGTAACAAAGCCAAAGATGCCATGTTTTCCAGGATTTTTTCCTGTCATAAAAGAAGTCCAGGCAGGAGGGCTTAGTGGTAAGACCGTAGACCTTAGCCTACCCCATACCCCTTCCTGCATGAAAGAGGCAAAAGTAGGGAGCCTCCCTGCTTTTACTAAAGGTTCTATAACATTCAAAGTAGCACCATCCAAACCGATGATTAAAATTTTCACCCTTTCCCTCCAAAACTACACGTTTTAGACTTTAGTCCAAGAACATATCTCTTTTTCTTTGTCCATAAGGCCTTCCATTTATAAATATTTTAACCAAAAAGGTCTGAGTCTCCCCAAGTTAAAAACCAATTCTCAATATTACTAAAGAACTTCATATCTATGGTTTTATCAAGGATTTCATAGACAACATTTTGCCCTTCCAGGCTTGAGAATCCCTGTTTTATTAATACCTGATAGATCTTATTGTTACTTAAAATAGCACATTTTATGTAATCCACCTTTTCTTTTAAGAAGTAAAGAATTGCCTCATTTAATAGACTTAATATTATCTGTTCATCATCAACAGTAAAAAAATCTACTACAAAACCTACCT
>JAGHCO010000046.1 GCA_021160405.1 Candidatus Aerophobota bacterium | reverse complement strand
TTCTCAGTGGTTAAGTTTTTGACAATACAGGGTTAAAGAGGGGAGAAGTCCATGAAAATCGGTGTGAGTTATTTTGGGAATAGGATTCTAAAACATGTAAAAGAGGATTTACAAAATATAGTTGAGCACAGTTGTAATTATGTTGTTCATACCTTTAGTGAAAACGATCTAAAGTATTACAAAGAGACTATGCAAGATATAATAAAAGTAAGCCATAACCTGGGCTTAGAGGTATATATCGATCCTTGGGGTGTAGGGGGAGTCTTTGGGGGAGAGGCTTTCTCTAATTTCTTGCTTGAAAATCCTGATGTCTGGCAGGTTACCTCTAATGGCACTGCTGTTCCCATAGCTTGTCTAAATAATGAGAAATTCAAGGAATTCTTGAAGGGATGGATTAGCGTCGCTGTAGATTTAGGAAGTGATGTTATTTTTTGGGATGAACCGCATCTTTATATAAACAAATTAATGGAAGATAAACTCAATCAGTGGGCTTGTTTATGTGAGATCTGCAAACAGAAATTTAAACAGAAATTTAACTATGAAATGCCTACTGAATTCTCTCAAGATATCGTTAAATTTAGAGAAGAGAGTATCGTTAACTTTTTAACTGAGATGTCAGCATTCGCTCATCAAAAAGGGATCAAAAATGCAGTATGTCTACTTCCTATTGAAAATCCTATATTTGGGGTAAAAAATTGGGATAAAGTTTGCGGAATAGAGACTATAGACATTTTTGGTACCGATCCATATTGGATAAGTTTTGAGCAAAAAGCTGCTTTAATGGGTTTTGGGGGAAAGGTGCTAAAGTCTTTAGAAGTAGGAAAATTTGTGGGTTATTTCTCTCAAAAGACACAGGACCTTTGCAAAAAATACGGTAAAGAAGGGCAGATTTGGATTCAATCCTTTAAGATACCTGAAGGTAGAGAACAGGAACTGACAATAGCTATAGATACAGCGTACAATGTGGGTATCAGAAACATCGCTGCCTGGGGTTACGATGGTTGTAAGAGTATGTCAAGCATTAGATCAGATAGACCAGATATCGTATGGGAAATTTTAGGGAAGGCATTTAGGAAGATATTAAGAGAATGTTTTTGAAAAATACAAAATCTTCTCATCAGACCCTTAACATCGCTCACCGAGGAGCAAGAAGTCTTTCTCCAGAAAATACAATTGCCTCTGCTAAGAAAGCATTTGAAGTAGGTGCTGATGGATGGGAAATAGATGTCCAAATAACTCGAGATAAAAAATTGGTAGTAGTTCATGAGGAGAGTCTTACTCGGACTTCTAATGTTAATGAAAGAGGCATGAAAGATCTAATAAAGGTAGGTGTTGATGGAATTATCACTGATTTTCCTCAAAAGTTAAGTAAAGTTCTTAACGTTGATTTTTGCTAAAGGGGATGTTCATTATGAAAGAAAGAATGGAAGCTGTAAGTTTAGAAGTTGATGGCCAGAAGTTAAGAGGGATGATTCACTTCCCTTCCGGGGAAGGACCTTTTCCAGCAGTTGCTCTTTTTCATGGATTCACAGGTCAAAGAATGGAGCCTCACTTTATTTTTGTAAAATTAGCTCGGCTTTTAGCTAAAAATAAGATTATTGCTGTCCGTTTTGACTTTCGTGGCTCTGGAGAAAGTGAGGGTGAGTTTCAGGATATGACTATTCCCGGGGAAGTAGAGGATGGGATAAGAATTGTTGACTTTCTCAAGGAACACCTTTTAGTAGATAAGGATCGTTTAGGGATTGTAGGTTTAAGTTTAGGAGGATGCATTGCTCGTCTGGTGGCCACTAAACAGGATAATATTAAGTGTTTGGTTTTCTGGTCTGCTGTAGCCAGTCCTGAAGAGCTTATAAAACAAAAACTAACTGAAGAATATCAAGTAACTAAAGAAGGCTATATTGATTTTGGTGGGAATAAAGTAGGGAAAGACTTTTTAGCTACCCTTCCTCGTGTTGAGGGGCCGGAATCACTCTCTGCATATCGAGGAAAAGCCCTAATTATTCACGGAACTAAGGATGATACCGTTCCTCTTGAACATGCTTATCAACTTAAAAAGATTTTACCTTTCTCTCAATTGAAGAAAATTGAGGGAGCAGATCATACCTATAATCGAGTTGATTGGGAAGAGGAGGTTTTAAGGAAAACAGTTAATTTTCTTAAGGATAATCTGTAACTACACAATTATAGAAGCTTGCTATGTTAAAGAGGTCGTTACTATTCAGCCACTAAGACACGAAGACACCAAGTAAACCCGGTCTTAAAATTTTTAACGTCCTCTGTGTCTTCAGTGGTTAATTTTTTTAGCAATGAATTCTTTTCTTTCCGATAGAGGTTTTAAAATTTATATCACTCCTTTGTGCCTTGGTGACTTAGTAGCTGAACTGTTACAAAAGGTCAATGAAAAAGAAGAGACAGCAAAGTTTTATCAGGAAATCTATGACAACAATGGCATTCACTTTTGAAGACAAGATCCGCCGCGTTCCTATCTCATTTCCCCCATAAATATTTGCCTGTTCACCCTATGAAATAGAGTGTCTCACGGGGTGAACTCACTTTCCAGTTTTCACTCTTCTATTTCACAGGATAAATCCGTTACTAAATAATTATAAGTTAATGATAAAAATAAGAATAAGTCTTGACAAATTTTTAAAATATGTTATACTATATAATAATAAAAATAAGAAGTTATGTTTAAAGGG
>JAGHCO010000028.1 GCA_021160405.1 Candidatus Aerophobota bacterium | reverse complement strand
TCTTAATACTGCTGTGGTAGAATGGATAGTTCAGTACAGAATTAGGGATCCCTATAAATTTCTTTTTAAAGTGAGAGACCCAGGGAGAACCATAAGGGATATTTCAGAAGTAGCTATGCGTCAGATAGTGGGAGATAGGAGCATTGATGAGGTTTTAACTATTGGAAGAGTAGAAATAGCTCAAAAAACTCAGGAAGAATTGCAAAAAATTCTTGACTCTTACGATGTAGGAATCAGGGTAACTACAGTAAAGTTAAAGGATGTTAATCCTCCTGATGAAGTAAAGCCCTCTTTTAACGAAGTTAACGAGGCTAAACAGGATAAAGAGAGGATTATTAATCAGGCCTGGCAGGATTACAATGAAGTAATTCCTAGGGCTAAAGGTGAGGCAGAAAAGACAATTGCTGAGGCACAAGGTTACGCTATAGATAGAACCAATAGAGCCTTGGGAGATGCCAATAAGTTTTTAGCTGTGTGGAAGGCTTATAGCAAAGCTAAAGATGTAACTCGAAGGAGATTATATCTGGAGACCTTGGCTCAAGTTTTACCCAAGGTTGGTAAAAAATACATAATTGACATAGAACAAAAGGGGATACTACCATTATTATCCCTTAGTCAGGAAGGAGGAAGAAAATGAGAATAGAAAAGTGGATTGCGATAATAGTGGTAATAATTGTAGGATTAATCATTCTCAGCGGAACTTTATACACTGTGGATGAAGCTCAACAGGTGGTTATAACTCAATTTGGAGAGCCGATAGGTAAACCTATAACCAGAGCTGGTTTATATGCGAAAAAACCTTTTATTCAAAAGGTAAATTATTTTGACAAACGTATACTTGTTTGGGATGGAAGTCCAACTCAAGTTCCCACTAAGGATAAAAAATATATATGGGTGGATACTACTGCCCGGTGGAAGATTGTAGACCCTCTCAAATTTCTCCAGTCAGTGGGAAATGAGAGAACAGCTCTTGGTAGGTTAGATGACATTATTGATTCGGCTACCAGAGATAATATCACCTCTCATCTTCTCTATGAAGTGGTAAGAAATTCTAATAGAGAATTTGCTACTACTGAGCTTGCCATTGAACGAGAAGAGATAAAAGAGAGGGTAAAATTTGGTCGGAATCTAATAACTCGCCATATCTTAAAAAATGCCTCCCAGATTGTTCCCCAATATGGGATGGAACTAATAGATGTTAGGATTAAAAGACTTAACTATGTAGAAGAGGTAAGGAAGAAGGTCTATGCCCGGATGATTTCAGAGCGGAAAAGAGTAGCAGCTCAGTATCGCTCAGAAGGTGAGGGTAAAAAGGCTGAAATAGAAGGAGCAAAGGAAAAAGAATTGAAGAAGATAACATCTCAGGCATACAGGCAAGCTCAGGAGATCAAGGGAAAAGCTGATGCTGAGGCTACTAAAATATATGCTCAGGTTTATTCTAAAGACCCTGAGTTTTATTCCTTTTTGAAAACTCTGGAGACTTATCCGGAAACTCTGGATAAGGACAGTTGGCTAATTCTTACCTCAAATAGTGACTTTTTTAAGTATCTAAAGAGGATCTCTCCGAAGAAGTAAAACGGTAATATGTAATATGTAATGAGTGATGAGTGAGAGGTGAGACGTAAGAAAAAGTCTCATCACTTATTACTTATCACTCATTACAGTCTTAAAGGAGGTTTTAAATGGTATTAAAGTTAACCTGGTTAGGACACGCGAGTTTTAAAATTGAGGGAAAATCTACAATTTATATAGATCCCTGGAAGATATCTGAAAAGGGGAAAGCAGACATCATCTTAATTACCCATTCTCATTATGACCATCTTTCACCCACAGATATATCTAAAATCCAAACTTCTAAAACTATAATTTTAACTCCTTCTGATGGGGCAAAAAAGTTAAAGGGAGATGTTAGAAAAGTTAACCCTGGACAGACCATATCTATAAGAGAGGTAAAAGTTGAAACTGTTCCAGCTTATAACCTAAACAAACCCTATCACCCCAAGGAGAACAACTGGGTGGGATATATTATAGAGACAGAAGGAACCAGAATTTATCATTCTGGAGATGCTGATTTCATCCCTGAAATGGAAAAAATTAAGGTTGATATTGCTCTTTTGCCCATAGGAGGGACTTATACTATGACAGCTGAGGAAGCCGTAGAAGCTGCAAAGAGTATAAATCCTCAATTGGCTATCCCCATACATTATGGGGATATTGTGGGAACAGAATCTGATGCAAAGCTTTTTGAGAAAATAAGCAAAGTTAAGGTGAGAGTTTTAAAGAAAGGGGAAACTTTTGAGTGGGGAAAAACCTTGTCCTCAAACTGGAGTGAGCTCTCTTGACTACTTTAAAAAGTTAGGTTAAAATAAATCAACTCCAATTTGAAAGAGGAAAGATTATGCAGAGTAGAGAAAAGAGAAGGCTAAGGATTAAAGGAAAAATAGTTATAAACCAACCTATGAAGGAGCTAACTTCTCTTAAGATAGGAGGGTTAGCTGATTTTTTTGTTATTCCCGAGGATATAGATGATCTTAAAGCAGTTCTGAATTTTTGTACTCAGGAGAAAATTCCCTTTCTTGTTATCGGCAACGGAAGTAAACTTTTGATTCAGGATGAAGGATTCAAAGGAGTAGTAATAAAACTGGGAGAAGGATTTAAGAAAATAAGAAATGAGAATGAGGAATTAATAGTTGGAGCAGGAGTGAACTTATCCAGTTT
The DNA here is from genome assembly GCA_021160405.1 of Candidatus Aerophobota bacterium. Lineage (GTDB taxonomy): Bacteria > Aerophobota > Aerophobia > Aerophobales > JAGHCO01 > JAGHCO01. The sequence goes on along the minus strand of JAGHCO010000028.1, from coordinate 1,336 downwards.
AATAGATTTTACAGCCAAGAAGGGCTTATCAGGGTTGGAATCTTTAATTGGCATTCCCGGAACATTGGGAGGAGCAGTGGTGAGGAATGCCAGTGCTTTTGGAGAATCTCTTTCTCAAAGAATTATCTGGGCAAAAGTTTTGGACAGGAACAACAGCGGTTTTACTCTTTCTCGTAAGGATATGGATTTTGATTATAGAACGAGCATTTTTCTGAAAAATAAAGATTTGATTCTGGTAGAGGTAAAGTTATCTCTTCCTTTTGATAGCAAGGAAAAAATAATTTCTCGATTGAAGGAAACCAACAGAAAAAAGATCCAAACTCAGCCTCTCTCTTTTCCCTCCGCTGGTTGTATTTTTAAAAATCCTTCTTTTTACTCAGCAGGATACCTTATTCAAAGCACAGGTTGTTTAGGAATGAGAGTGGGGGATGCTCAGGTTTCTTTTCAGCACGGCAATTTTATAATTAATAGAGGAGAAGCTCAAGCTAAGGATATAATTCAGCTTATGGAGAAAATAAGGAAAAAGGTAAAGGAAAAATTCAATATTCTTTTGGAACCTGAGGTAGAGATAATTTAACTAACAACAAGATAATTTTTAAAAATGGGGCTGTGAGAGAACAGAGTAAGTATCGCTCATCTTTGATAACTCACAAGAGAAGTAGGAAGGTTAAGATTTTTGCCTTTTTTATTATTTTTATCCTTTTAATTATATTCATAACTAAATTTACTATTTCTCTTCCCCCCTTTGCCCTTCAAGAGATTCAAATAGAAGGTCTTGAAAGATTATCAAGGGATGAGGTTCTCAAATGGATTAATCTTCCTACCCACATTTCAATTTTTAAGCTTAACTTGGAAGAAATAGCTAAGAGAATTGAGTCAAAATCATCAGTTAAAAAAGTAAGCATCCAGAGAATTCTTCCTTCCACAATCTATATCTTAGTTAAAGAAAGAACACCCTATGCTTACTTACTTAAACAAGGTGGTATCTGGGAAGTAGATGAAGAAGGAGTTATATTAAATAAAGTTAAAGAAAGAGGAAATTTGCCATTAATCAAGGGACCTCTTTGCCTTGATAAAAGTAAGCTTGGAAAGGCACTAAAAGCTATAAAACTTACTAAAAGGGTGGGTTTAAATCCTATTGAAGTAAGAGTAGAAAAAGGAGAAGAAGGTATAGTAATTTATCTAAAAGAAAAAGTTAAGATTTACCTGGGCAGAGCAGATCATTTGGAATATCTTTACTATGTTCCCGATGTTCTTTTAGATGCTCAAAAAAGAAAAGAAAAAATTGAGAAAATAGACCTTAGATTTAAGGGACAGTTAGTGGTAACTCCCGAGA
>JAGHCO010000060.1 GCA_021160405.1 Candidatus Aerophobota bacterium | reverse complement strand
CTTTTATATTTTTTTAAGATTATAACACAATTTCTCACACGTTGTCAACTATACATTTAAAAGTTTACAATGATACTCATAACATTTCCACCTCCTTTTAGGCTCAGGATTGCGTATAGCTCGTTTATTTCCGAAAGTTACCTAAATGACATTCATTTCTTTTAATTGCTCATTCATAATTCCACTACGGTAATTAAATATAAAATTTGGGGATTTGTCAAGTTTAGATTTGGAATATTTTTCTGGTTTTCTTGACTTTTTAAATAAAAGATTATATTGTTTATTGTTATTTAATTTAAAGTTTGTTATAAATTTTGCAAAGCTTTGCTTCTGCTTTACAGGGAGTTTCAATAATGGCTAAACTAATACAAGGGATTGTAACTAAAGGTATTATAAAACCTCTGGAGAAGTTACCCTATTCTGAATGTACTAAGGTGAGGGTAACCATAGAGGTTTCAAAAACTGGGCCAGGAGCTTATTCAGTTAAATCTGAAGGAGTCTCTGTCTGGAAAAAGATCAAGAAATCCATAGCACAAGAATATCCTGAATTATTAGGAACGGTGAAGGTGAGTTATGAGAATTACTTATGATCCAAAATACGATGTTCTTTATCTAAAACTTGGCCAGGCCGAGAAAGTCTATTGTAAAGAAATGGATGAAGATATTACTATGGACTCAGATGCAGAGGGTAAGCTATGTGATGGAGATTCTTTCGGCATCCAAATATATGAATCTCAGCGCTCTACTCCCGGTAGAAATAAAAAAGGAGGTCTCTTTTAGATAATTTAATGCGGGAATTTGACGGAATTTTTAAGGTGGGATAAACTACATGTAGCCTTTTAGGAAAACTAATTATTACATTATTTCTACAAAACAAGCTTGTTTTGTAGAATCTCGAACATTTTTGAGGAGGCGGAAAAGGTGTCCAAAGCTTTAAAAGAAATGGATAAATACGAGCTGGTTAATTTAGAACGGCTGGCTTATTTGCTAAAGGGGCTTAGCCCTGCTGAACTTGAAACCTTAGAAATTCTCTTAGATAAGGAGGCCTCTATAACTATCAGTCAGTCCCTTAAAGAGTTAGAGCAAGGCAAAGGAATACCAATTGAGGAGTGGTAAACGATATCAAATATTTATGGCTCCTTCTGCTCATAGGCGATACAAGAAGTTTGATCCACCTTTGCAACAGAAAACTAAACAAGAGGCCTTAAGGTTAGTAGAAGATCCTTATCGTTATGAAGAATTAAAGGGGCTTTTAAGAGGAATTAGGTCTTACCATTTTGAGTATAAAAAAGTGCAATATCGGATTGCTTACCGGATTCGTGAAAATAAAAACCAAATTGAGATTGTTTTGGTAAAGTCTAGAGAAGGTTTTTATCAGACTTTAAGAAAGATTATAGGGTAATTTATTCAGGTGAACTGGTGGTCTTTATAGGTAAGCTTTTCTAAAAGTAGGGGCGTTCAATTGAACGTCCCTACAGGAAACCTTTTTTGGCAAATGAAGGTGAGTTATGAGAATTACTTATGATCCAAAATACGATTCTTTATCTAAAACTTGGTGAGGTCGAGAAAGTCTATTGTAAGTAATAAACACATAGGTAAGGCTTAACTTCGCCATTTACTATACTTGTTGCATCTATTGCAGTAACAAAAGGCTACATCCTTGTTTCTGATGATACAGATTTTGAAAGAGTACCGGAATTGATAGTCGAAAACTGGTTAAGGCAATGAGAAAAGTGAGTTGTCTTTTGTGGGGAAATGGTGGTATAAGGTAACTGGTACGAGAAAATATAATCATAGTAAAGGGGGAAATGATGCGTAAAATTTTAATCTCTTTGACAGGGTTAACTCTGCTCTGTATTTGTTCCTTTCTTGTCCAGGCTAATCTATTGAGACGAGTGAGTATAAACGAGGTAGCCTGGGGAGGAACGAGAGCCAATCCTTTTGATGAGTGGATTGAGCTTAAGAATAACACCGATCAGGAAGTTTCTCTTCAAGGGTGGAAACTGATAAGCGAGAGTGGAAAGATTAACATTGCACTTTCAGGGAGCATTCCACCGAAAGGCTTTTATCTTCTGGAAAGAACAGATGATACAACAGTAAGTGATATTCCTTGCGATCAGACCTACACAGGAACTTTCCTTAACTCCGGGGATACCCTTAAATTAATTGGTCCTGATGGAGGGGTGGAGGATACAGCAAACCAGCAAGGAGGTGCCTGGCCAGCAGGCTGTGGTTCACCCAAATATATATCTATGGAAAGAGTTAATCCTCTTGGAGAGGATATTCCCTCCAACTGGGTAGATAACAACTGCAAGCTGATATGTGGGGTAGATACCGAAGGTAATCCTATTAATGGAACACCAGCTTCAGAAAATTCGATTACTCTACAGATGGATAGTAATCAATAAGAAAAGAAAGGGGAAGGAAAGAGGTTATGTCTCAATAGGGGAAAAATCGAGAAAGTATGCATAAAAAGTGGGATGATTATTGATTTTTTTTCTACAATTAAAGCAATTCTGAAAATGTAATAGGTAATGTTAAGTTTGGGTGAAATTTGTTTAGAGTAAAATTTTGACAATACCATGCGATATCAAAGAACCTCTTCTTTTTTTATTCTGATGCAATGAAACCAGGCAGAAAGATTTCTAAAAAGAACGATACTCAAGAAAGGCTTTACCAGATCCTCAACCTTGGTGAATTTGCTCCCGAGGAAATTGGGTAATACATCCTATAATCTTTAAAAGCTTGATTAGTCTTATATTTCCGCTTTTTAATTTTGCTATTGGCGAAAGTCAGCTTTAATTTTCATTTTTTAAGTATTGAACAACAGGCTGGTAATTTGTAATAGTTACCATAGTGACATATGTCCCCATCCCTGAAGGGTATGGGGACACCCAAAGGGCGGTTGCGAACGGAGTGAGCAACCGTTTGTCCCTATTTTAGCTTTCCTAAAACTTTTCTCTTTTTTGTCATTGCGAGCCCTGTGAAGTATAGCGAGCTACATCACAGGGCGTGGCAATCTCGGGTTTGCTCCTGGG
>JAGHCO010000155.1 GCA_021160405.1 Candidatus Aerophobota bacterium | reverse complement strand
ATAATATTCGTTACAATTGTTTTATCTACACCTATTTTGGGGTTTAATGGTTTTGCTGCTGACGTTAAAGTTATAGATGCTGATGCAACCAGTATTCATTTATATAACATCAGAGTATTAGACAAAAAAGGCAAGTACCCATGTTTTTCCCCTGATGGCAAACAAATTCTCTTTACTAAAAACGTTGAAATGAAAGAAGGATCATTTAAACGCAAAGTCGCCTCTCTCTGGATCGTAGATTGTGAAGGTAGAAATAAAAAGATGATTCTAGAGCGAGGATTTAACGGTGTATGGTCTCCAGACGGCAATAGAATTGCTTATTGTACGATGAATCGTGACCGTGGCTTTGGTGAACCCCCAAATATATTGGCAATCTTTGATTTAACTTCTAAAAAAATTTTTAAGTTGACTAGTCTACGTTGTTATAATGCAAAGATTAGATGGACTAAGGATGGCAGAAAGATCTCTATAAAGACACGTGGCATTGATGGTATTCGTTTAAATATTGTTGACCTTGATACATTAAGTTCAACGAGTCTCCAAAAAGCGGAAAGTCTTGCAATCGTGGAACACCCCAAAGTGTTATTTTATACGCAGGAAGGGGTATTTTCTACATGGGGATATAAACCAAGCGGTTTGTACATCAAAAATCGGGATGGTACTTTTTATAAATGCTTAAGAGCAGGTGACTTCTCTGGGGAAGTTAGTTTATCTTATGATTTGTCGAAAATTGTTTTTTGTGGCCGTTGGGGTGGGATTTATATTGCAAGTCTTGGTGTGCGACAGAATCCGCCAAATATAACGTTTCGTGTAGACATAGGGAGAGCTCACCTTTTATCCAAGTGGGTTACCAAAAATATGCTTACAAAATATTTCAAAAAAGGAACCATAAAAGCATCCATTTTTGAACCTAAGATTAACCCCCTAAATAAAAAAGTAGTTGGTGCTGGTAAGAAATTAAAAGGTTATGTGAAATTTATAAAAATGTTTGATGATTACTCAATTGTCAAGATTTATGGACAGCTATATCCAATTAATGTAGGTGATGTCATATCGGAGGTTAGGGCTGATTGTGACGGTATGGGCACACGGACATATGGGAAGAAGATATGGAGTAGTTTAAAATTGATCCGTTAATCATAATATCAGGAGTAAGCAGGTCTTTTTATTTAGCAATACCTTGAAACCATAAGCGTGAGAAGTAAAAAACTAACAATTGGCAAAAGGCACAAATTTTTGCTGCTAATTTTCGTATATTTAATAACTACAACTTTCTTTTCCAGTTGTGCGACTTATAAAGTAAAAACTGACGAGATTCAGAGAGTACTAGCACATTGGATCAAAATGCGAAATTAAAAGATGTTTGTTAGTATTATCAAGCTTGTCTTATTAATGACTGATGCCATTGGGGTATAAGACGAGCAAGTATACTTACACCAAGATTAAACCCTAAAAGACGCAAGCATGAGGAAATATTTTTTTATTGGACTGTGGCTTCTTTTTGTTATTTCCCCGAAATTTACCTTTTCAAAAGTAATTACAATAACAAAGACTGCAAAATACTGTTGCGGTGACAACGAGAGCAAATTAGACGGTGAGAAAATGGCTTTAGAAAAAGCCAAACGGTTATGCCTTGAACGTGCTGGAGTTTATCTAGAATCCACTACAGTCATTGAAAAAGGTATTTGTACTAAAGACGAAATCCGAACATTATCCGCTGGTATCCTCAAGGTAGAAGTAGTTGACAAGAAAGTTAGCTTAATTGAGGAAAATATCTGTGTTCAAGTGACTGTAAGGGTAGAAATAGATGAAGAAGATGTAGAAAGGAAGATTAAGTTATTACTAAGAAAAGAACAGATCAAACAAGAACTCATAAAGATTAAAAAACAACGAGATGCATTAGAGAGAAAAGTTTCGCAATTACAGAACCAATTGAAACAAGCTCTAACTAATAAGAAAAAGAAAAAAATTATTGTTCAAAGACGTAGGATATTAAATAAAATAAGTGCAAGAGATTTGGCTATGCAGACATACCTACTATTTATGCAGGGCAAAAATGACATAGTTATAGAAATTTGTAAAATGGCTATCAATGCTGACCCAGAATTTTATGAGCCCTATTTGATGCTTAATTTAGTATATCGCAGGATTGGAAAAAGGAGGAATGCACTTAGAATGTGTGAAAAAGCACTAGATATATGTCAACGCAAGAATATTAAGGACGGACTTTGTAATACTTACAATCATATCGGTTCCCTATATAACGAGTGGGGCAAATATCGTAAGGCCATTGAGTATTATCAAAAGAGTCTTGCAATATGTGTAGAAATAGACGACCTTGCTCGAATGGCTGAAAGTTACCACGGCATCGGTAATGCGTATATGCGTTGGGGTAAGTATAATGAAGCTATCGAGTACATTCAAAAGAGCATTACCTTGAGGAAGAAAGTAGGTGATAGGATTGGACTGAGCGCCAGTTATGATAGCATAGGTATAGCATATGTTTTATCGGGTAAGTATTATAAAGCAATTGAGTACCTCGAAAAAAGTCTTGTAATAAGGAAGGGATTAAAGGACCTGACTGGTCTTGGCCAATGTTATTTCGGCATTGGGCTAGCTTATGAATACTTAGGCAAGTATAACAAAGCCCTCGGGTATATTAAAAAGAGCATTGTCCTGAGGAAAAAAGTAGGTTCTAAGATTGAGCTTGGCCGCAGCTATATGCATATGGGCTTATTGTATGGTTATTTGGGTAAACCTGATCGGGCAATTGAGTACTACAAAAAGAGTCTCACAATAGCAAAGGAAGTAAACGACCGAGAAGGTCTAATAGGGATATATTATCAGATGGCAGGATATTATTTCAATTATTTAAGGGATAAAGAGAAGGCAATAAGATATCTAAAACTGTCAATCGAAATTTGTAGACAACTGAATTGCCCATACCTTAAGAGTTTTGAAAAGCTGTTAAAAACCTTGATGGAATATTAATACACTTTGGATAACTTTTAAGGGATATTTTCAAAAAGTGTAAGGTATTGCTTACCCTTTACGCCTCACGCCTTATGAGTATAAGTAGGTAAGAGCACCGTCTTTTCACCCTTACTAAACAGGACTTTTTACCATATTTTGGGTTTAAATGTTTTATCATTTAGTATCTT
>JAGHCO010000017.1 GCA_021160405.1 Candidatus Aerophobota bacterium | reverse complement strand
CTCTACCGCCCAATGGGGACTTAGCTCTAATACTTCTCTTTTAATTATGAGAGGTCCTGGTATTCGCCAGGGCGCTCAACTGGATAGAACTGTATGGCTTGTAGATATCGTCCCCACAATATGCCAACTAATTAGAGTACCAGTGCCTCGACAAGCAGAGGGTGCTGTCCTCTATCAGGCTCTTGAAAGTTCAGTATAGCAAGGCTACAGAAAGGAGGAGAGTAAAATGGTTTCTACACAAAGAGAAAAAATAATATATATTGTTCCTTATTCCCATATGGATTACAGTTGGGGTTATTATTGGGGTCCCTTTCTGAATAATATTTTAAAAAGGGATACAGAAGTAATAATAGAAATTTTGAAATTGATGGAAAGGGATAGGAATTATGTATGTTCCAGCATCCACTGTGCTCATCCTATTTTACATTTTTTGATAAATTACCCTGAGTGGCAAGACAAATTTCTAAAAAGAGTAAAAGAAGGACGAATAGAGATTGGGGATTCTCTTTCTGACCCAGGGATAAGTCCTGGTGTAGGAACAATGGATAATGAGTCTATTATCAGGAATATAATTTATGGAAGAAGATTTTGGAAGAGCCTTCTTGGAGAGAAACACAAATCCCCTGTTTTTCAGATGCCTGATGTGCCTGGTCATCATGGCCAAATTCCTCAGATATTGAGAAAGTTGGGGTTTAAATATTATAAGTTCGATAGACCTTACAAAGTCCTTAATGAGAAAGGTGTGCCCCTGGAGTTTGTCTGGAAAGGCATTGACGGAACAGAAATTTTGTGTCAGCGTTCTCCATTAATGGACTTCTTTCCTAAGGATAGAGAGGAAAAATTGAGTAGATCTTCCGATGCTTTCTTTAGGCAATCTTGTGAAAATCTGTTAAAAAAAATCCAAAATCTTCAAAAAGTTTCTAAAATGGATTTTATCCTTCTCTATCAGGGTGGCGATTGGGCTTTACCACGCCCAGAACTTACAAAATTTATTGAGAGATGGAATATGAAGAATTTAAAACCCAAACTCCAAATCTCAACTCTTAAAGATTATTTTTTTGATTTAGAGAAATATCCTAAGCTTCCTAAAATAGAGGGGACGTTGGATCCGATAGGCTGGACTGGTCCTGCCGGAGTAGGAGGACAGGTAAGAGACATTTTACAAAATAAGGTTGTAAACTCTCTTCTTACAGCAGAGAAAATAGCCTCTATTAATTTTATGTTAAATGGCGTTTATCCCGAGAAAGAATTAACAAGATTATGGGAAAAAGTATTATTATACGAGGATCATGGTTGTATATATTACCTTTATCCCGAAGATGACAAAGAGAGGACAACTACTTTAAAAGAGGTAATTTCTAAATGTGAAGATATTGCTAAAATTTCCTTAAGAACAATTTCTTCTCAAATCAAGATTAAGAAGGAAGGTTTTCCAATAATAGTCTTCAATCTTCTTCCATGGAAAAGAGAAGGGATAACTAAATGCATCTTTTATTTTAGTCCTTTTGAGAGAATAAAAGAATTTGAGATTTATAGTAAAGAAGGGGAGAAAATAGCTTCCCAAATAGTTAACTTTAAGAAATACCCGGCTGGCTCTTATAAGTATCTTGAGGTTATATTCTTGGCAAAAATACCTCCTTTGGGCTATCGAGTTTACTACTTTAAGAAAGTACAAAAAAGGGAAGAAGAAATTTCTTTGAGCTGCAAGGAGTATTTTAATAATATTATTTTAGAAAATGAGATTTATAAAATACGGATAGGTCCAACAGGGCAAATACTAAGTCTCTATGATAAAAAAAATGAGAAGGAAATTCTTAGCTCCCCCTTTGGTAATGACATACTCTGTGATAAAGGAGAAGTTGGCTATTTTGCTCTTTCAGCCAATTTCCCTAATACTCAAGGAAGTGGTGGTTATCCCTATACATTTAAAGAGATAAAATATGGTCCTTTAATGATACACTTTAAAATAGAAGCTCCCACTTTTGGAGCAGAAAGGATTCAAGAAATATCTCTTTTTTCACACAGTCGACTAATAACCTTTAAGACCACTTTGAAAAGTAAGAGGGAGAATGTACGCTACAGAGCGATGTTCCCTCTAAATTTAAAAGAAGAGGAGACCGAACTGTGGCATAATATACCCTTTGCAGCAGAAAAACTTGATTTAGAAAAGGAACCTTACGTAGGCGAAAGATTTCAAGGGGAGGAGAAATTAGCCGAAACTCCCCAAGGATTAAAAGGACTTTTCTTAAGTCTAAACTGGGCTGATCTTTCAGATGAATCTTATGGTGCTTCTTTAATTCTTGATGGATGGCATACTTTTATGAAAGAAGGCAACTCTCTTTCGACTGTTCTTCTTACTACAATGAGTGCTGAAAAACTTGGCCGTTTTTGGAGATGCAAACATTTTTTAGGAACAAAAGGGGATTATAAATTTACCTATTACCTTTATCCACATTCTGGAAATCATGAGAAAGCAAAAACTTCTAGGGTAGCTCTTGAAATTAAAAATCCTTTGATTAGCTTACCTATAGAGAAAGAAAATGGAAATCTTTTATCTGAAGAGGAGAGTTTTCTAAGTATAGACCCAGAAAATATATTACTTTCAGCAATATACGTAGAAGAAGGGAAGGTAAATGTAAGGCTATATGAAACAGAAGGAAGAGAAACTAAAGCAAAGATAAGATTCCGTTTCCCTTTTACAATAGAGGAAGTAGATTTATCTGGAGAAAAAGCTAAAATTCTTTCAGAATGGGCAAGAGAAACTGAAACTTATTTTTCTGCTTATGAAATTAAGACTTTAAGGTTAAGTTCTTTAAAAAGGAGAGGAAAGAGTAAAATTATGGAATAGGGGAAAGGAAAAAGAATAGTGTGGCCAGAACGAGGTGAGGTAATTATCAAAGATTTTGAGGTTAGAAAACCTGAAGTAAAAGAGATATTAATAAAAACAAGAAGTACTTTAATCAGCCCGGGCACAGAAGGAGCATTCTTAATGGCTTTATCTAATACTTCAGGTAAGTTCTCACAATATCCAGGTTGCTCTAATGCGGGAGAGGCAATTAGCGTAAGGGATCAGACAAGTAGTATAAGAATTGGAGATAAGGTTGTCTCAAGAGATAGTAGGTAGTTTCTTAAATATGGTTGGTTAATTATATTTTAAGAGGATTACGCTTGTATGTCCACTTAAATGGCCGGGCTTCTTGATTATACTCTTCAATAAATTTTATTACTCTTTTAACAAGATCCTCATGAGAGCTGAAGATGCCACGCTTTAGAACTTTGCATGAGAGTATGCTAAACCATAGCTCAATTTGATTCAGCCAAGAAGCATAAGTGGGAGTAAAGTGAAACTTTATTTTTCCCTCTCTTAAGCTATTTTTTGACTTCTTCGTGGTTATGAGTACTTAAGTTATCAACGATAAAATGCAGTTCTTTGTCTGGATAAATATTCTCAATTTCTCCCCTGGAATCAATGAATTCTTCATGTCGGTGACGACCATAACATTTGCCTATAACTTCTCCTTTATGAACAGCTAATGTATCTATTAAAGATCTCGTCTCGTGTTGCACACAATGTGATTTAACTTTCTCTGGATACCCAGGTATCATTGATTTATAAAAAATTAAAGTTAGGGAGGTGAGAATTCCTGCTGGTCTGCTGGTATTGCCGGTCATAAGTCATAATTCCAATGTCTTGAATGGGCCGAGAAACATCTAAATGCTGATTTTTACATGTGTTTTTATATAATCCTTCGCGTCGAGATGAGTAAGCAGGACATATTTCTGGTGTGTCAGAATCATTCAAATATGAGGACCGAGACGTAATGGTCAAACTAATACAACATCTTAGCACGCCTGTTATTCACTATCAAGTAATGGCTGCAGGTCGCAACGATCCTAAAGAAGCTTTCACCTTTATTACCAGGTATCTTAGACCACAAGATGCTATCTGTGTTAGCATCTATACGAAGAATCATCCAAAGATGATAAAAGAGAATCTATAATTATTAAAAAATAGCTTAAGGAAGGGAAAATATCTAGCAAATTAAAGTATTCCACGTAACATATATGAGGTCAATGTTGAACCTACGAGTGAACTTACTTTGCGAATTCATATATCAGCAGACATTAATTGTAAGGCGGCTAACAAAAGATTTGGATGCTTCGTTTTTCTTTATTTACCTCTAATTTCATATTTAATAATTGAAGAAAAGATGAACCAAAGAGAAAGATTATTAGCGGTATTTAATGGAGAAAAACCTGATATTACCCCCTGGTATGCAGATTTATCCTGGTGGTATGAAAGTCAAAAAAGAAAAGGGAAATTACCTAAAAAGTATG
>JAGHCO010000040.1 GCA_021160405.1 Candidatus Aerophobota bacterium | reverse complement strand
GGGTAGATCCGACAGGAGCTCATATTTATCTTTGGACAACTCATAAATTTCTACCAGTAGCTTTTGAAGTTTTCAAAGAGTGGAAAGTTAAATATCAGTGCCTTTTAACCTGGGTTAAAGATGTAGGATTTACCCCTTTTTCGTGGATGTATTCCACAGAACATATTCTTTTTGGCAGGATAGGTAGCCTTGATCTATTAAAAAAAGGCAGGCGCCTAGATTTTAAGGGTAAAGTTAGAGAGCACTCTAGAAAGCCTGATGAGTTTTATGATTTAGTTAGAGAGGTTTCCCCCGAACCCAGGCTTGATGTTTTTAGCAGAGAGAAAAGAGAGGGGTTTGATCAGTGGGGGAACGAGAAGGATAAGTTCCAATGAAAAAGGGAAGAACTTATGAAAATGATCAGGATAAGGTTATATATATTCAAAACACTATTGCTATTCCAAAAATTTATTCCAAGGCGTGGCCAGGTTCAATAATTGAGAGCGTTGACGGGAGGCATCAAGATGAGTTGTGTCGTAGATTTGATTTTTCTGGCATTGATAAGATAGTCTTTCTGTCTCAAGGAGGATTTTTACATTTAGGACAAAGATTTAGGTGGGCAGAAAAAGGCAAAGTGTGCCAGTATGACGATTTTACTCTTCGGTACAAGAGGCCGGATAGTAGTTATAAAACAGAATGGGAAAAGATTATAATGGCTGTCAAAAAGGGTCTACCATTGCCTAACTATTATGCTTATGGACATTTGAATGCTGAGCACACCGACTTTGAAAGATTTAGGGTCATTGATTTTTCCAAATTCATTGAGTTATATCGGGCAAAAAAACTTGGTAGTGGCAGAAAATCTGATGGTGCACCTTATAGGGCTGTTGATTCTAATGGGAAAATAGCTTATTTTCTTGCCTGGCCGATGTACAAATTGAAACAGCATGGATGTATTTTTTGGGAGCTTACATCCGTAACTAACTCTATTAAACTTTAAACAGCTTCTTTTGGGGGTCCATAGCTCCAATTGGGAGAGCGTCTCGCTTGCACCGAGGAGGTTGCGGGTTCGAATCCCGCTGGATCCACCAATAAAAAGAATGAGTAAAATGGCAATACCTGAGAACATAAACAAGAATCATGTTTTGGATTATCTAGGCAGAGGAATAAATATAGCAGATGTTTTTTATCTATGCCTTTTGATTGATATTAGAGATGCGCTTAGAAGTTTAGATAGGCACATCTGCGAGGGAATTCGTAAAAGTATGGCTTCCAAAAGGAGATAAAATGGATTCAGATCTGAAAGCTTTGTATGAGCAGAAAGTTCCACTATTTTTGGTTGCAGAGCCTTATTTTATTGTAGATTTAGAAATGGATGAGGTGGTGGGGGCGGCAACTTTAATATACTTCAATATCTTAAACTAAAAAGGAGGCAAAAACATATGAAACTAGCCGAGGCTTTGATTGAGAGAAAAAGGTTAAAGGATTTAATCCAGGCACTAACCGAAAGGGCTCAAAACGATATTCTTGTTGAAGATGGAGACAGTCCCGCAGAAGATGTTAATACTACTTTAGATCGAATAGAAAAGACGGTAGAATCGCTAATTAGTATCTCTTGTAAGATTAATCAGGCCAATTTTGAGAATGAAATTGATGGTAAAAATCTTCACTGGTGGATTCAAAAAAGAGATGCTCTAAAGCTAGAACATAGCCTACTTCAAAGAATATTAAGTGCTGCATCACCAAGAGATTCATTCTTAGGTAGAAGTAAGAACGAGATAAAGCTTGTTCCAACCTACTCTATTTCAGAACTTCGCAAAAAAATAGATCATATTGCTAAAAAGATAAGAAAAATAGATGCTAAGATTCAAGCTATGAACTGGCAGGTGGAGATTTAACTGAAATTGAATAGCTGGCTGTCTGGTGGGAGTGCCCTGAGAGTAAAAGCTCTCTTGTATGTTATCTATTTGCAGAGGCAATTGGAGCCAAGATTAATGTTAGTGTTAAAGTTTTAGGCACTGAAGTTGCCCGAGCAAAGTTAATCTCAAAGTTAATACCTGCACTTAAAGGCAGCCAGCTCTAAATAATGAAATCATGAATTATAAGAAAAATGCTGGGTGTATGCAATATATTCTCTTCGGTTCCATTATGTTGCTTGCGTGAAGTATAGGCGAAAAGTATTTACTGCCCCAATATCCAAGAGGCTCAAGCAAATCAACCTCTCTGTAGCTGAAAAATTTGGTGTCAAGATCATTGAACAAGAGGTAGCAGAGGATCATATTCATATTCTTTTCTCATCAAAACCTCAATTGCAACTTTCAAAGTTTATCAATAGCTTAAAGTCTGTTTCAGCGAGGCTTCTTTTTCGAGAGTTCCCCCAGATAAAGCAAAAGTTATGGGCAGGCCACCTATGGAGCCCCAGCTATTTTTTAGCCTCAGCAGATGAGGTGACCTTAGATGTTTTGAAAAAAGTATGTAGAGAATCAAGATGCAAAGGACCTATAAGTATAGGATATACCCTACCAAAGAGCAGACCAAAAAACTTGAAAAAACTCTGGAGATATGTCGAAAGCTCTATAATGACTGTCTCTCAGAGAGAAGAAGATACTATGAGGAAAATGGAAAAGG
>JAGHCO010000178.1 GCA_021160405.1 Candidatus Aerophobota bacterium | reverse complement strand
GCTTATAGGTCTCTTCTTTTATTTTGGCAAACTAATTATTAAAAAAATAAATCAATATGAATTTATTCTTTTAACCTGGTTTTTAGTACCTACAATCTCTATATTGACCAAGAGGGATGTAATATGGTTTTATTATTATGATGTATTGTATCCTGTTCAATTTATCCTGATAGCAAGCTTTATCTTTTCCTTGTTATCTTATTTAAAAAACAAGGTATTTTCTTTGTTTATTTTTGTTTTTTTGGTCGTCTTAATAGCCGGCTCTTTATGTTCTGCTTTTTATATAGACCTTAATCTAAAGAAAAATGGTTTTTATCAGATAAGGCTTAGTGGATTTCAAAATATCAGATACCTAAACCAAGGCCCAGAGTTTATAATGCCTACCTTTAAAACAAAACTAAGACTTTGGCAAAAAATTACAGATTTTTATCCATTTAGTTATGAACAGACATTAACACACATTCATGGACTAGGTGCTTGGCTTATTAGGGACCAAGACAATAGGTTTATTGACTTTTATCTTACTCAAAGTCAAAAGGCAAGGCCTACCTTGCCTCCACCCCACCTTCTTATTACCCTAAATAAATCCTACAAGGGCCTTTTTTCTGAAGGCATGTTTTCTGTCCAAAAAATAGAAGATTTACCCCAGTGTGAAAATGTCCCTGCTCACTTCATGTTACCCCTTACAAAATTGAGGTATTTTGAAACCCCTCTTTTTTCCTGGAGAAAAAAAACAGTAGAGATTAGATGCAATTGCGTTAAGAGAAGGGCCTTAAAAGTAGAGATTGTCCTCTCAGGGAAAAACCACAGTGCTCAAATAGAATTCTTCAGCAAGCATAAAAAAATAAAGGCTTCTCAAGAGACTTTTTATACCCCATATGTAGGGGTAGTCAAATCCTTTGAGATAGGATGTTTGCCCTCTTTGCTTATTAAAGTAAGAGATAAATACCCTCTCGTCTTTGACATAGACATCTATTGAAGGGCTATTTAATTTTGTATAAAAATATTGTTTTTCCCACCTTAGTCCAAGGCTCTTTTGACCGAAACTCAGATATTACTCTTTCAATTTGTTGATATTTCGCAAAATTTATTAAAGGTAGCAAGGCCTGCGGAGGTAAGGTAAGACAGGAGGCACCAAGGGCTAAATAATGGGCAGCCTCTTTATTTTCACCTTCAAGGAGGAGGAATAACTTTTTATTATTACCAGGCGTTTCCACAAAGGAGGCCTTTATAGGTCTAAATAGGCTAATCCCTATACCATAATAAGGTAAAAGCCAGGCATTAAGAGCATAAACTTGCAAAAATTTAATGTTCTTTCTGTGACAAAACCTTGCCAACTCCTTTATATCCTGCCCCCACTCAGTATTTGAATCAGAGAGCATTCTCCAGCCATTTTCACCAACAAGTTGATTAAAATAACTGATATAGTGAGGAAATGTCCTGACTGTTTCAAAGGCTATGAGGAATAAAAATATTAGGATGGCAAGTCTGGGCCAGTTGCCTCTATTAAAAATTCTTTCTAAAAAAATAGAGGCCCCAATTATCAAAAAAGGGAAAACAGGCAAATAATGCCTGATGCCTATATTGATATGTGATGTAAAGGCAAACATGGAGTAATAGAAGATAGGGAAGATAATAAATAAAAATTTCTTGTCTTTTAAGACCTTGATCGGAGCATAAACCAATCCTAAAAAGAATACTATCAAAATAAGAAGGTTTTCTTTGAGGCACAATGCCACTGGAAAATAATACCACCACCCCTTTTGAGAGTGGTGGCCTAAAAGGTAGGCAAAGTGCCCTAAATGATTGTGTTCCCAAACCATATCTATCCCCTTTAAAAAGGCAGGCGGTAAATAGATAGGGATATATCTAAAAAAATAATTTAAATAAGTGGTACACTCAGTAGGTAAGTATAGCCATTTTATTAATAATCTTGCTTCATTTTCTGAAAGCCTTGAAATACGAAAAAAATAAACTGTAGCTATTATAAACCATGGGATAAAGGCCATTAAAGGTAAAATTCCGCAATATCTTTTCCAATCTTTTTTGAAGATTATGTTTACCACAACAAAAAGGTAAGTAGGAACCAAAATAAGCATGGAAAATTTTGTTACTATGGCAAGGCCAAAAATTATGCTCAGATAAATAAAGCCCTTATAACACGGCTTATTATAAATTTTGTATAAGGTGTAAAAATACCAAAAATAAAAAAGGGCACTAGGTACATCCGTATGAACAAGCTTTCCATGCCCCAAAAAGGTAGGTTCAAAGCAATAGATAAAAAGGGCAATTAGCCCTACTACCTCTCCAAAAAGTTCTTTTGCTGCCTTGTAAATTAAATAGCCTAATATTAATGTAAGTAAAATAGGAAAAATCCTAGTTTCAAATGTTAAAAGATCAAGGTTAGAGAAATTTGTCTTTATAGAATCTATACTCCACAAGAGTAGGCTCCACCCTTTATAAGGTTTAAAATCATTATATGATGGCAAGGAGATTTCATTGGCTAGATAAGGAAATATAGAACTTATGACTTTTACTAAAGGAGGATGCTCTACATTTATAGAAATTTTCCAATCTTTTAGGTAACTCAAACCAGCAGCAATATGCATTTGTTCATCAAGGGTGAGAGACTTAAAATAGACCTGTAAAATCAGGTTTAGGCCTATAAAAGATAGTAGAGAAAATAAAATCGCTTTTTTTGTTTTAAATTGTGCCTTTTCCATTTTTTACTATTTTGTAGGCCACTATATCTTTTTTAAATCAATCTTATCCACCAAAAATTCCAGATATTACAAAGGATATGTAAATATCAAAGTTAGAATGAAATAGACCAAAAATACTATTAAATATTCATAGTAAGCCTTATGTCTCATACAGATGCCTTTTTATCAAAAAGAAGGGCCAAAATCAATCTATTGTTGACTTTTTGATATGAAAATACTATCTTCAACCCAAAAGGATTTGGAGGTAAAGATGAGATTATTGTGTCTGATCTTCATATTATTACTGCTTTATCCCTTAGCGATAGCCAACTCTAAGATAGTAGCTATTGTAGGAGATGAGACTATCACAACAAAGGAATATAAAGAAAGGTTAAATTATGAAGAGAAACGTATAGGAAGACCTTTAGATAAAGAAGAGATAAAGGGGCTCTTGGACAAGATGATAGAAGAGAAAATCCTTTATAAACAGGCCCTAAAAAGGGGATTAGATAAGGATAAAGAGGCCATTTTTCTTATAGAAGAGGCAAAGAGGAATATCCTTATAAATATACTTATTAAGAGAGAGATAATTCAGAGACTTAAGTATACTAAAAAGGATTTAAAGAAATACTATGAGGCCCACAAGGCTGACTACACTGACCCAGAGGCAATATCTGGGAGGCTTTTTTATATCTACAAAAAAGATAAAGAGGGAAGGGACAGGACAAATGAGGCAAAAGATATTGCTAAGAAAATAGAAAAAAGGCTAGCTAAAGGAGAATGGCTCAAAGAGCCCCACAAATTTTATAGAAAAAATACCCCTTTGATTCTTCAGACATCTCAATTTGGCTACATGCCAAAAAATCTAATTGAAAAAAGCTATGGTAGGCCCTTTGCTGAAATGGCCTTTGGCCTAAAGGAGGGGGAGGTAGGTATGATAGAGCTTTTGGATAAATTTGTTGTCATAAAGGTTACTAAAAAGAAAAAGGCCTATCTAAGGCCATTTGAGGAGGTAAAAAATAAGGTAGAAGTGGCCTTTCAAAGACAACAATTTAAAAAGATTTATGAAGAGTATCTAAAAAAGATAAAAAAAGGGTTACTGATAAAAAGATATTACAAGAACCTGCCACCTCCCAATATTTAAATTACCAGAACCTTGCAACACCTGGCCTTAAGTGATACCAGCGTCCCTGTTTTTTTATCCAATAGTCTTTAATTTTAGAAACCAAATCTCCCTTTGGTGTAGGAAAAGAAAGAGGCGGCCAAGAAGTCCGTAACTCCATCTCAACCGGGGTAGAACCATATGGGCCTCAGCCCTCCTTGCCTATTTTAATAAATTTAAACCCCTTAACCATCATACTCTGTTTGGCACATATCTGAAGGTAAGTTTCAAGAGGCATTTTAAAAGAGATATTTTCATAATGATATGCCTCTTTAAAATCACCTGCCTTTTTATAACTCCAGTAT
>JAGHCO010000130.1 GCA_021160405.1 Candidatus Aerophobota bacterium | reverse complement strand
GATATAATCGAGGCGATGGATGATGCAGTAAAATTTACCCAGAATATGGAATATGAAGAATTTGTAAAAGATAAAAGTGTCCATGCTGCCACCAGGACTTTAGAAATTATTGGAGAAGCGGTAAAAAACTTACCACCTGAAGTAAGAGAAAATTATCCTCAAGTCCCCTGGAAAGAAATGGCCGGAATGCGAGATAAACTCATCCATGAGCACTTTGGGGTTGATTTAAAAAGAGTCTGGAACACTATCAAGAAAGACATTCCTACTTTAAAGCCTTTATTTGAAAAAATCCTAAAAGATTTTCAAAGAGAAAGCCCCTCCTAATCTCACCTCTTATTAGTTAGCTATCAATTCTGACTTCGGGAATATAGATTTCTTTAATATTCTCCACAATCCAGGTTCGAACATCGTCTAAAGCTCTCTTATGCCTTATCCAAACTCAACTCTCTTTAGCTTCAAGGAATATCCTGAAAAGCTAACTTAAGTTTTAACCTGAAAAAAAGTTTGTTTTTATGTTAAAATAAGCTTTAAATCTTCAATGGGGACTTTAGGGGTCAACTACCTTTTCACTTCTTGCCCTTTTTCTCTTTACGTCTCAAGAGAGAAAGGACTTGATCACAGGGACGATTCCAATACAATTTATGATGAATTGATGTGAGAAAAGGCGAATCTAAGTATAAACGGGAGGTGAAAAAATATGGAGTCTAATAATTTTGATCGTGCCCAGGACACTGAGAGAAAGTTAAGAGAATTAAGTGAGAAGATCTGGAGGACGAAGGCGGAGAAAATTAAAGTACAAATTAGGAACAGAAGAGAGGTGCCAGTTGAACGTTTAGGTGATGAGTCTTTCAGAGTGAAAAATAAAGATATAGATGCAAGATCAGGGAATATTATTGTTCTGCCTTCTGGAGAAAGAAGAGAAATTAGATGGGCTCTTCCTGACCGCAATAGATTCGATGAATTTTGGATATACTTTATAGCGCCAAAAGAACCTTAGAGAGAATCAAAAAATAAAAAAAGCCTCCGGGGAAGGTTTTGTTGTTTTTAAACAAGCATTTATCCGAGAAGTTCTTTTTTCTCGTTTTTTTCTTGCTTTAATTTCTTTCTTCAGAACAGTAAAGCACTTCGGGCAAATCTTTAAATTACCTATATAACCTTTATTCTTGATAATTTTTAAGGTTTTATGGTATACTAAATTAGCCTTGTTTTTCCACCCTTAGATTTTACCTACCTTTATCACCTTAACTTTACAAATCTATGAACTGCCTACTTTATGCTCGTGTTTCAACAGATAAACAAGCCCAAAGGGAGCTTTCTATTCCAGCTCAAATTGCTGCTATGAGAGAGTATGCCAAAAAGAATGGCTGGAAGGTTAAAGGTTTTTTCATAGATGAGGGTGAGTCAGCAAAAACGGCTAATAGGCCTGAGCTAAAAAGACTTATCCAGCACTACAAGGAAAGAAAAGATATAGATATAGTCCTTGTTCATAAGATAGATCGGCTGGCCAGAAATTTAGTCGATTATGCCACTATCAAGGCAATTTTAAAGCAAAAAGGCATAAGACTTATATCTGTCTCAGAGCCTTTTGATGATAATCCGGTTGGTCATCTTCTTGAGAATATCATTGCCAGCATCTCTGAGTGGTACAGTGCCAACTTGGGAGAGGAGATAAAAAAAGCAAATTTTGCTAAGCTAAAAAAGGGAGAGTGGCCTCACCAGCCTCCTTTTGGTTATAAAAGTGTAAAAGGTGAAAATGGAAGGGCAAAACATATACCTGATCCAAAAACAGCTCCTTTAGTTAGGCAAGCTTTTGAGCTTTTCTCAACAGGAAATTATTCACTTAAAACCCTGGCAGAGGAGATGTACAAAAGAGGTTTAAAAACAAGCTATGGCAAAACGTACAGCCGAGAATCAATAAAAAAACTTCTAACCAGAAGATTCTATATTGGCAGGTTGGTTTGGAAGGGAAAAGAATACAAGGGAAAACACAAATCTATTATCTCAAAGGAGCTTTTCTACCGAGTTCAGGAGGTCTTGGAAAAAAGAGGAAAAGATCCCGGTGAAAAAGGAAAGCTCAAGTTTCTTTTAAGAGGTATTGCCTACTGCAGGGTTTGTGGCCAAAGGCTAACAGGAGAAATTCACCCAAGGGGAAGCTATTACCGCTGCCTTCCCAATTTGCACAAAAAAAATGCACTCAGCCTTACATTCCGGTAAATTTCCTTGATTCTCAACTTGAAGCCCTATACAAGATGTTGCAACCACCAAAAAAGCTCCTTGAGCTTTTAAAGCTTGAAATGGAGGAGATAGCCAAAAGAAGAAAAGAAATTGCTGAAAAGGAGATAAAGATCTTAAAGAGAACAATTGATGATTTAGAAAATAAACAGCTCAAACTCTTAGATGAGATGCTGGGAGGGAAAGTGGAAAGAAGTATCTATGAGAAGATGGAGAAAAAATATGCTGAGAAGAAAAAGGAGGCAGAGGAAAGACTTTCCCAACTTGAGGTTGATTACAAAGATCCTTTAGATTTTCTTGATAAATGCATCCTTGTTGCCAGCATGCTTTCCTATCTTCACCGAAGGTTCAACTTTGAGCAAAGGAAAAATCTTTTAAGGGCAGTATTTGAGAAAATCTATGTTCAAAATAAAAAGATTGTTGATGTAAAACTTAACCCACCTTTCTCAATTTTGCTTAAAAAAGATATAGAAAAGCTGTTCAAAAATCATCCTCCCGGGGGCACAAAAGAGGATATTTTCGAACAGATAGTTGGTTTTACTCTTTCAGAACAATACATAGCAATGAAAGGATTAGTTGAATTTCTGGCGGACATGGTTGCTTAAGTCTTATTTTGGTGGTTC
>JAGHCO010000115.1 GCA_021160405.1 Candidatus Aerophobota bacterium | reverse complement strand
CTACAGGAAGAGTTACTAACATTTATTTTGTAGAGTTCGTAATTCAGTAAGGGGGGAAAATGAGTGAGGTTTTAAGTAAGAATGAGATTGAAAGTCTACTTTCGGTAGTTTCCTCGGGTAAGGTTCCCTTAGAAAAACTAAAGGGGAAGGTATTAAAAAAAACAGTTATACCTTATAATTTTAAACGACCAAGTAGAATTTCCAAGGACCAAATTCACAGTTTAGAACTACTCCACGAAAGTTTTATCCACACTTTTACGGTCAAATTAGCCAATTATTTAAGAGCTGTAGTGGAACTTACTCTGGTAGCCATAGATCAAATAACTTACGCTGAATTTATAGCTTCTCTTTCTAATCCTACTTACATTGTTATTGTCAATATAGATCCTCTACCAGGCCAAATTATCTTAGAAATTGATCCCTCCGTTACTTTTTGTGTCGTGGATCGTTTGTTGGGCGGGTCAGGAAAAGTTTTAAAAAAGGCCCGTGAACTCACCGATATTGAGCATTCCATTATGGAAAAAGTAACTAATCTTGCTCTGAATTGCTTACAACAAGCCTGGAGTCGTATGTTTAATTTTAGCTTTAGAATTCAAGCTAAAGAGTCTAATCCTCAATTTGTCCAAATTGCTCCTCCGGGAGAGACTACTTTACTAATAACCACACAGGTTAAGATAGGAGAAGCCTTTGGGGTAATAAATATATGTATACCCCATACAACTATAGAACCTCTTCTTCCTAAATTATCCTCTCATGAGTGGGCCTCTGAACCCAGTAAACAATCATCAGAAAAAATCTTTAAACTTATACAGAAGAATTTAGATGAAATTAAAGTTACAGTTATTGCCCAGTTGGGAACAGCTAAGATTAATATTAGAGATTTCCTTCAATTAGAAGTGGGAGATGTAGTGCGTCTGGAACAGAAAGTTAACCAGGATTTAATTGTAAAGATAGAAAATTTATCTAAATTTTATGGAACTCCAGGTAGGCTAGGTAAACAACGAGCAATTCAAATTACTTCTAAAATCAAAGGAGAGGAAAATAAAAATGAAAAATGATAAGGTAAAAGAAAAAAATGAAAAAAAGATAAAAACAGAAAACAGGAAAGAGGAAAAGATTAATGCTCAATCTGCTCAACTGCCGCCTTTAAAACCTAAAGTTCAAAATTTAACCGGAAACAATATTGAACTGCTTCTTGATGTTCCTCTCCAGCTCACTGCAGAATTAGGACGATGTAGTATGACCATTAAAAATGTTCTTGAGTTATCTCCCGGGTCAGTAATAGAACTGGACAAATTAGCAGGAGAACCAGCAGAATTAATGGTTAATGGAAAACTGATAGCCAAAGGAGAAATAGTAATAGTGGATGAAAACTTTGGAATAAGGATCACTGAGATCGTTGGACCAGAAGCAAGGGTAAGAGGACTACGGTGAAGATAAAAAACAAGTTAAAACAGATAGGGCTAATATTGGCTTTAGTTTTAATAGTTTGGGGAACTCATTGCGGATTAACATCTAACTCGCCAAAAAGACAAAAGAACTCCTCTGCCTCTTTTCAGGAAGTCATTCAAAAGAATGAGGATAACTCATACCTACAATATCAAGAACCCCAGTCACATCCAACTTCTTCTCTTTTTTATACTTCTTTACGAGCTATGTTCTCTCTAATGGTAGTGGCAGGATTAATCTATCTCTTTGTTCACTTCCTACGAAAATCCTCCGGGATTCAAAAACAAGCTTCCTATAAGAACAAAGGAATATTCAGTGTTGTAGGTCGTCTCTATTTATCTCCTAAAAAAACTATCTATTTGGTTCGTATAGGAGAAAAAATTTTAGTTTTAGGAGTAGATGAAAGAATTCATCTTTTATCTACCATAAAAGACGAAAACACTATAAAATCTTTAGAACCTTCATCTAATCAACCTTTAGAGATAACAAAATTCTCTAATTATTTGAGAAAGCTTCTACCTTCCAAATCAAAAGAAATGGTAAGCTTTTTTTCTCGCAGGACAAATCCCCTTAAATATTTGCTATCTGATGGGGTAAACAAACTAAAAAACGGATAAAAAGATAATGTTTAACCATTTAACTGTTAGGGAAAAGTCTATTATCCTTTTTCTCTCTTTCTTAGTGGGATTTTTTGTTATACTTCCAGCGGCTATAGCTTCCCCTATCTCTAAATTTCCAATTCCTAAGATAAGTATACAGATAGAGGGAGCTAAGAAACCTCAGGAGGTAGGTTTAGCCCTGCAGATCTTATTTTTACTCACCATTCTTTCCTTAGCACCTGCTTTCATAATTATGGTTACCTCTTTCACCCGAATTATCGTTATTTTCTCTTTTTTGCGCCATGCTTTATCTACTCAGCAAATGCCTCCTAATCAAATTTTGATTGGATTAGCACTTTTTTTAACCATATTTGTTATGGCTCCCACCTGGGGGCAGGTAAAAGATAAGGCACTTGAGCCTTATTTGAATGGGCAGATAACACAACAACAAGCCTGGGAGAAAGGGATAAAACCAGTGCGAGAATTTATGCTAAAACAAACTCGGAAAAGTGACTTAGCCTTATTTATAAATTTGTCTAAGATAAAAAGACCAAAAGGACCTCAAGAAGTGCCTACTTATGTACTTATTCCAGCCTTTACTACCAGTGAGCTTAAAACTGCTTTTCAAATTGGCTTTGTTTTATACATCCCTTTTCTAATTATCGATATAGTAATTTCCAGTATAATTATGTCTATGGGAATGTTTATGCTTCCTCCAATATTAATTTCCTTGCCCTTTAAGATACTTCTGTTTGTATTAGTAGATGGTTGGGATTTAGTGATTCGTTCAACAATAATGAGTTTCCGGTAAAGCGCCACAATAACAAACAAAGGAGATAAAAATGAGCCCTGAATTAGCAATAGAATTAGCACGAAGAGCTCTGCTAACTGCTGGTCTTTTGGCTTTACCAGCTCTGGCAGCAGGATTAATAGTAGGACTTGTGGTAAGCATTTTCCAGGCAATAACTCAAATTCATGAGATAACTCTTACCTTTATCCCTAAAATGATAGCTATAGGAATAGCTCTGTATTTCTTTTTGCCCTGGATGATAAAAACTATGCTTTACTATACATCAACTCTATATATCAATTTCAGTTTATTTTTAAGGTAATAGACAATGAATCCTTTAAACATTACTCCATCCACAGTTCTTATCTTCTGGCTAATATTAGCAAGAGTGGGGGGGATGGTAATGACTATTCCTATCATAGGGTCTCGAGAAGTTCCTGTGCAAGTCAAAATATATTTCTCCCTCTTTCTTACTTTAATTATTTTTCCCTCAATTATACAAACACAGGCAATTCCTTTCCCTAAAGGTAAAGAATGGATAATCTTTTCTTTAGCTATAAGCAAAGAACTACTCCTGGGGATAATTTTAGGGTATATTACAAAACTGCTCTTCATTGGAATAGAATTAGCTGGCCAAATCATAGGTTTTCAAATGGGTTTTGGTATTGTTAATGTAATAGACCCTCAATCTGAAACTCAAGTAAACATTATTGGCAATTTTAAAAGCACATTAGCTATAATCATATTCTTAACTCTTAACGCTCACTATGGATTTTTAAAAGGGATAGTGGATAGTTTTTCTCAAGTTCCTCTTTTAAGCTTTTCTATTAATCCTCCTTTAATTCAGAAGATAACTTCTCTGGTAGGGAATATCTTTATAATTTCTCTTAAAATAGGAGCTCCTGTTATAGTAACACTTTTGGTAACTCAGGTTGTTATGGGAATCATATCTCGACTTGTTCCCCAAATGAATATCTTTATGGTATCCTTACCCTTAAAAATAGGGGTTGGCTTAATAGTGATAAGTGTATCGTTACCTTATTTTCTTTATTTTTTAAAAGGTCTATTCTTCAATGTATATCAAGATATAATGATTATCTTACAAACTGCAGGGGTTAGATAAAAATGCCCAAAGAGGAAACATCTCAAGAAAAAACTCATCCAGCTACTCCTCGTCGCCGAAGAAAAGCTCGAGAGAGGGGACAAGTAGCTAAAAGTACAGAGGTTAACTCTGTCCTTATCCTCATAGTAGGACTTTTTCTTATGCGATTTCTTGGAATGGGGGTGCTCCAGAAATTCTGCAAGTCTTTCAGTTATATCTGGGGAAACGCCTCCAAGTTCTCTTTGACTCCATCAGGAATATCTCAATATTTTAATCAGGGAATATTTCAAGTTTTGGGATTGCTCTTTCCTATAATCTTAGGAATTGCAGCGGTAGGAATAGCGGCTGACCTTATGCAGGGAGGATTTTTATTTACTATTTATCCCTTAACTCCTGATTTAGATAAAATTAATCCAGTGAAAGGTTTAAAGAGACTATTTTCTAAAAGAGCTTTAATGCAGTTATTAGTTTCCCTATTAAAAATTTCTATTGTAGGCTATATTGCCTACGTTTCTATTAAAGCAAGTTTTAATCAACTTCCTCCTCTTGTAGATAAAAGTGTTGGTCAAATTTTAATCTTTTCAGTTAATTTTGTCTTTCAGGTTGGTCTGCGCTGCTTATTAGGGTTAATTCCCTTGGCAATTTTGGATTACTCTTTTCAAAAGTTTGAATACGAGAAGGGATTAAGAATGACCAAACGAGAAGCACTGGAGGAATACAAGCAAACAGAAGGAAACCCATTAATTAAAACCAGGATTAGAAGTCTTCAAAAACAGATAGCCAGACATCGAATGATGCAAGAGATTCCTAAGGCAGATGTAGTAATCACCAATCCAACCAAAATTGCTGTAGCTTTAAAGTATCAAAAGGAAAAAATGAATGCTCCCATAGTTCTAGCAAAAGGAGCAAGGCTTATAGCAGAGAAGATTAAGAGCTTAGCTATAAAACACAATATCCCTATAGTAGAAAATAAATGGTTAGCTCAGGCACTTTATAAATCAGTAGAGATTGGACAGGAGATACCAATAAAGTTCTATCAGGCAGTAGCTGAAGTTCTTGCTTACGTTTATCGTCTTAAAAAGTAGGAAGGAAAGTGAAAAAAATGGAAAGAGAAACAGGAATTTTATCCTTACTTACTAAACGCAGTGATATTGTTTTTGCATTAGGAGCAATAGGAATTATTAGTATCTTAGTTATTCCCTTGCCTCCTTTCCTTATGGATGCATTCTTAAGTTTGAACTTAGCTCTAAGCTTCACTATATTTCTTTTAACTGTTTATGTTAAAAGACCTCTGGATTTCTCAGTATTTCCTTCTCTTCTCTTATTAGCTACCTTGTTTCGCCTCAGCCTTAATGTAGCTTCCACCAGGCTAATTTTGCTCCATGCTTACGCCGGTAAAGTTATTCAAGCCTTTGGCTATTTTGTAGTGGGAGGTAACTATATAGTGGGAATAATTGTTTTTCTCATTTTAGTAATAATTAATTTTATTGTAATTACCCGAGGTGCAACCCGGGTATCTGAAGTAGCTGCTCGTTTCACCTTAGATAGTATGCCCGGTAAACAGATGAGTATTGACGCAGACTTAAATGCTGGATTAATCACCGAAGATCAAGCAAGGGAAAGAAGAGGAGATATAGAAAGGCAAGCTGACTTTTATGGAGCAATGGATGGAGCGAGTAAATTTGTTCGGGGGGATGCCATAGCCGCCATAATAATTCTTTTTGTTAACATAGTTGGAGGATTAGCAATAGGGATTCTACAGCATCATATGCCCATCCAAAAAGCTCTAAATACCTATGCCTTACTTACAGTGGGAGACGGAATGGTATCTCAAATTCCTGCTCTCCTGGTATCTACCGCAGCTGGAATAATAGTAACCCGAACTTCTTCAGAATCTAATTTATCCCTGGATTTTACTAAGCAGATCCTCAGTCAGCCCCAAGCCATAGCCATTGTTGCTTTCCTTCTCTTTGCTTTTGCTCTTTTACCAGGTTTACCAAAATTACCTCTTTTCCTGTTAGCTATTTTGGCTACTGGCATCTCCTACACTATTAACCGTTCCTTTAAAACTCAAAGAGAACAAAAGAAGGTGGAAAAAGAAGAAAGAGTAGAAAAAGAAGAGAAGGTGGAGGATCTTTTACGAGTGGATATACTGGAGGTAGAGATGGGATATGGATTAATCCCTCTAATAGAT
>JAGHCO010000083.1 GCA_021160405.1 Candidatus Aerophobota bacterium | reverse complement strand
CGTCGCTGGGATGCTCTTTAAATTATCTCTGCTCGGTCTCCTCGTTTCGGGAAAAATTTAAACTCGTCGCTTTGCTCCTCAAACATAAATTTTTCTTTTTCCTCAACTCGGAGACCTCGTTAAGGTGGATCATCAATGCTCCTTCGGGGAATGCCCTTCGGCAGCGAGTTATAAATTCCTGTCTCTCAAGAAAATCTACATTGTAGTTTAGCAATTTTCCTGGAATTCGCAAGGGAAAGGTGCACCTTTCCCTTGCGTTTACCCTGTTAGATAGTAAACATCTAACGGGTTTTACCAGCTAAGACCAGGTAGTTCTCTCACTCTCCATCCAAGTCCTATTCTGGATAAAAGAAGCTTTTTTAATTGCTCCTGTGTCAAAATCTCCCTTGCTTTCAGGATAAAGTTAACCGCCTTTTTATTTATCCTCGCTTTGATCTCGGCAATTTCATCTATTAGGGAATACATCTTAACTCGATTGGGTGTTTTCTTTAGCCAAAGCTTTTGAAGCTCAATTATCTTTTTCGCCAATTCACCTCGCAGATCTATAGTTTGTTCCTGGAAGGAAAGTCTTAGCTGGGTTAGTTTTACCATTTGCTCTGGGGTGAGGTTTAAGTTAAGTTTTTTCTCATATTGTATTTTCCCACGCTGGTTCTTACTCCGTATTTCCTTTTTCTGTGATTTTATCTGTGGCGGTGAGCTATAACAGTATAACTTACCAGAGGTAGCCTTAGCCCAGGAAATACTTCCTATTGATAGTATAAACACTCCCAACAAAAGAACAATTCCCCCTCTCATTTTCCATTTTTTCCTCATTTTTCTCCTCCTTAATTTAGTATTAGTATTGTCAAAACTTAACCACGAGAGCTCTGAAAAAGTTTGAGGCTGCTCTTTGCTCGGTGCTTTCCAACGTTGCGGCTAAGTTCTACTTTTATCTTTTTACTGTGGCTCTTATGGGCGAGGTATCAGTTATGAGAATAACTAAGGGTTTGAACGTGTAGACCCGCCTTGATCGCCGCTGCCTTATGGAAACACCTCGCCGAGCAGCAAAAAGAAGAGAATTTTTCAGAGCTCTCACCACAGAGAATTGATTTTTCCTCTGTGAAAATCTTTTTACATCTATTTAGACTAACAAATATAAAAAAAGTTCAATTGTTTTTCCTTGACATATTTCTTGTTTTAAATAATAATTAAGCAATCATTCAAGGAAAGAGTATCACAGTTTTTTGGTGAAAAAGTGAAAGTTTTAAAGCTTAAAGTAGAAGATGTAGAAAAAATATCTCTCTTTTTTGGGAAAAGAGATGAGAATTTGAGATTGATAGAAAAAGAGTTGGGTGTGGAGTTTTTTTTAAGGGACAATTTTCTTAAAGTTAAGGGAGAAGCTGAAAAAGTAGATAAGGCTGAAGAACTGATAAAGGGAATTTTTTCTCAACTTAAGCGAGGTTATATTCCTGAAACAGGGGAGATAGAGTTAGCTTTGCGTCAAATGAAGGAAGAGAAGGAACTAAAATGGAAGGAACTGAGGGACTTGGTTATTTTTACTACACCCAGGGGAAAGAAGATAAGGCCAAGAACTGAGGGGCAAAAGAGGTATGTAGAGGCAATTAAAAACAATGAAGTTGTTTTCGCTATCGGTCCTGCTGGAACTGGTAAAACTTATTTAGCGGTGGCTATGGCAGTAGCAGCTTTGGATAAAGAAGAGGTAGTTCGTATCATTTTAACCCGTCCTACAGTAGAGGCAGGAGAAAAGTTAGGTTATCTTCCAGGGGGACTGGAAGAAAAAGTGGAACCTTATCTTCGTCCCCTTTACGATGCCCTGTATGAATTAATTTTAGCTGATAAATTTCATTCTTTTCTGGAAAGAGATATAATTGAAATTGCACCTCTTGCTTATATGAGAGGGCGCACTTTAAACGATGCTTTCATTATTCTGGATGAGGCTCAAAACACCACTTATGAACAGATGAAGATGTTTCTCACTCGCCTGGGTTTCGGTTCCAAGATAGTAGTTACCGGGGACATTACTCAAATTGATCTTCCCTCTAACAAAGCTTCAGGATTGGTAGAGGTGCAATCTCTCTTTGAGGATATAAAAGGAATTGATACTGTTTATTTGACTCAAAAGGATGTAGTAAGACACAGTCTGGTTCAGAAAATAGTAAAAACATACGAGGGCTATGAAAAAAGGACTAAATATGCCCAGAAGAGTAAATAGGGAGAAATCTGAGCCGACAAATCATAAGATAAAAAAGATCTTTGCCAGATCCCATCTTTCTCATTGGCTGTGGGGGATTGGGATGGTAGGGGGGCTTTCTCTTGTGTTTCTTTTCCCTTTCCTTACCTGTCTAATTGTAAAGCTGGGGACAGTGGTTCTTATCATTTTATCAGTATTAATTTTTTTAATTTATCTTTTTCGTTTTTATCCTCGATTTCTAACTGTTAATTTTTTGTGTTTGTTTCTGGTTTTGGTTTTATCTATGAGTTTAATGGGGAAGATTGTTTTACTTTTACCTCAAATTCCCAACTATTTTGTTCCCATTGCTTTTTTATCTATTTTGATATCTGTTTTTTTTAATTCTACTTTAGCAATTCTTGCTACAACTTTTTTAAGCATTCTCTTTATAGTTAATGCGGAAAGTTTGGATATTTTACCTGTTTTATTTTTCGGGGGAGTAGTAGGGATTTATGGTTCTTCCTTTATCCATCAGAGAACCGATATTACCAGAGTAGGGATCTGGGTAGGATTTACTAATTTAATCAGTATTTTAGGTATGGGTTTAATAGCTAAATCCCCTTTTTCTCAAATTCTTATTCAGGGAGTGTGGGGGTTAGGAAATGGGATTTTTTCCAGCATTTTAGTAACGATAACTCTGCCTTATTTGGAAACATACTTTGGGATTACTACTGACATTAAGTTGCTTGAACTAACAGATCTTAATCATCCTCTTTTAAAAAGATTATCTATAGAGGCTCCGGGAACCTATCACCATAGCATAATGGTAGCTACCTTAGCCATATCTGGAGCAGAGAGTATTGGTGCAAATGCTCTTTTAGCCAGGGTAGGAGCTTACTATCATGATATCGGTAAGGTTACCCGACCTCATTTTTTCTTTGAGAATAGTGGTCTGGAAGATGTTACTAATAAGTCTCATCAAAAGGTTAATCCTAATTTAAGCTCTACAATAATTATCTCTCATGTAAAGGATGGGATTGAACTGGCTAAAATCCATAGACTTCCAAGGGTAGTTATTGATATCATTGCCGAACACCATGGGAAAGGACTCATAGCTTATTTTTATCGAAAGGCTCTCCAGAAAAAGGAGGATGGAGAAAAAGTTGACGAGACAAGTTTTCGATATCCTGGGCCTAAACCTCAAAGTAAGGAATCAGCTATTGTAATGTTAGCTGATTCCGTGGAAGCTGATTCTCGTTTTTCTCCCAGGGTGAGCCGTAAAGATTCATCTTTAACCAGACATGAGATATCTTCTCAGATAGAAAAAGTGATAGAGAACAAGTTGAAGGATCATCAATTAGATGAGTGTAATTTAACCTTAAGAGAATTAACTAAGATAAAAGAAGCCTTCACCCGTGTTCTTACAGGTTTAGCTCATACACGGGGTAGATATCCTGAGGAAATGCTAAAATAAGTAATATGTAATGGGTAAAAAGTAATAAGAAAATGAGTTAATACGTTAGACCAAACAAACGAAATGAACGAGACATGGTTGAGATAAATAATTTATGGGGAGGAAAGGTTCCCGAGGAGGTTTTAAAAAGAGCAGCATCCCTAACTTTACAAACAGAGCTCGGGGAGAAGAAAAAAGAAGTCAGTATAACCTTGGTCTCCCAAGATAAAATAAGACAATTAAATAGGAAGTTTCGCAAGATAGATTATCCCACCGATGTTTTAGCCTTTCCAATAGGAAACGGTTTTATTTCTACCAGAGATATCTTAGGAGATGTGGTTATTTCTCCTGAAGTAGCTCTAAGACAGGCAAAGGGGCATAGCTTTGAAGACGAACTTGCTCTTTTAGTAATTCATGGAATTCTTCATCTTTTGGGGTATCGAGATGAGGAGGAAAAGGTGAGAAAAACTATGGAAGATGAGGAAAGGAAGATTCTAAAGAAAATGGGCATAAGTGAGAAAATAATTGGTAATGTCAAAACTCTTATGAAAGATTCTACTTAAAAGATAGATGGAGTAAGCAATTTCCTCCCTCTTGAGGGGGGAGGCATCTATCATTTTCCTTTTCTCCCCCCCTTGAGGGAGAGGATTAAGGGGAGGGTGAAGGTGTTTGAGGTGGGGGTGAAAAAAGATAAAGAAAATTTTTAACCCCTCACCCTGACCCTCTCCCCCGCAGGGAGAGGGAAAAGGAATTTGACAATGCCAAATAATTTAAAAGGAGGAAAAATGAAGATAAAAGTTTTAACTTTACTCTTAGTTTTTTTGTTTTTAGGAGGTTTTATCCGGGTGGCTAAGGCTGAGTTAGTTGTTAATATAGCCTACGTAGATGTACACAGGATTTTCAATGAGTACAATAAGACAAAAGATTTTCAAACTATGTGGGATTCGCAAAAGGAGGAGGCAAGTAAACAGATAGAAGCAAAGAAAAAAGAGCTTGAGAAATTAAGGGAAGAACTTAAGTCTCAGGAACTTTTACTTACTGAAGAGGCAAAAAGACAAAGGCAAGAGGAAATTGCTGCAAAGACTAATGAGCTTAATAAGTTTATTAACACTGTTTCCCAGCAAATAAATGAAAAAGATGAAGAGTATTCCAACGAGATTTTAAAGGATATTAAACTTAAAGTAAAAGAAATTGCTGAGAGGGAAGGGTATAGATTTGTCTTTTATAAGGATGCTCTTATTTACGTTACTCCCGAGAAACAGTTTGACTTAACTGAAAAGGTAATAAGTGAGTTAAATCAGGATTACAAGGCAAAAAAATGAAAAAGAGTTTAAAGGAGCTATCCGAGCTGGTGGGGGGAGAGATAAGTGGAGAGAATGTATTTATTAAAGGGGTAGCTAAGGCGGAGGAAGCTAAAGAAGGAGAGATTACCTTTGCTGTTTCTGGAAGGTTCTTAAAGAAAGCGGAGCAAAGCAAGGCCTCAGCAGTAATTGTTTCCCTGGAAGTTAAGGAGTTTAATAAGCCTATAATTCGAGTAAAGAACCCTCGTTTAGCCTTTGCTCAATTATTGGAGTTTTTTACTCCCCAAAGATTTCGATTTCTTGGTGTTCATACCACAGCTATAATTGGCAAGAATGTTAAAATAGGGCAAAGAGTTACTGTTGGTCCTTATTCTGTGGTAGAGGATGGGGCAATCTTAGGGGATGATGTTTATCTTTCTTCTTTTACTTATCTGGGTCGAGGAGTAAGTGTAGGAAAGGGAAGTTTTTTTCATCCTCGGGTTACTGTCCTTGATGGGACCTCTATAGGGGAGAGAGTGATTATTCACTCTGGAGCAGTAATTGGATCGGATGGGTTTGGTTTTGTAAAAAAGGAAGATGGTTCTTACTATAAAATACCTCAAGTAGGGAGAGTGATAGTTGAGGATGAAGTTGAAATCGGAGCTAATGTATCTATTGATAGGGCTACAACTGGAGAAACAAGAATAGGTAAGGGGACTAAAATTGACAATTTAGTCCATATCGCTCATAATGTAAAGGTGGGAGAAAATGTGGTTATGGTAGCTTTGGTAGGAATTTCAGGTAGCTCAAGTATCGGAGATGGAGTTATTTTAGCCGGTCAAGCTGGGGTAACCGAACATGTAAATATTGGGTCAGGTGCTATGGTGGCAGCTAAGGCTGGGGTAACTAAGGATATCCCACCTAACCTTTTTGTTTCTGGATTTCCAGCCAGGAATCATGCTAAACAAAAGAGAATAAAAGCCGTTACTTATCGTTTGCCTGAAATTTTAAAGCGCATTGAGAGATTAGAAAAATTAGTGTAACAGTTCAGCCACTAAGTCACCAAGGCACAAAGGAGTGATATGAATTTTAAAACCTCTATCGGAAAGAAAAGAATTCATTGCTAAAAAATTAATCACTGAAGACACAGAGGACGTTAAAAATTTTAAGACCGGGTTTACGTGGTGTCTTTGTGTCTTGGTGGCTGAATATTAAAGATAAGGAATAACAATGCAGATGCAAAGAAGCGTTAAAGATAAGGTTTCCTATGAAGGTATAGGTTTGCATACAGGGAAAAAGGTAACAGTAACTCTAAAGCCAGCCCCGGTTAATTATGGAATAGTTTTTGTTAGAGTAGATTTACCTTCTTCTCCATCCATTAAAGTTAAAGCATCTAAGGTAGTTAGCAATGAAAGAGGAACCAGTATTGGGGAGGGAAGAGTAAGAATTACTACAGTAGAACATATTTTAGCGGCTTTATCGGGTTTAAGAATAAATAATGTAATTATAAAAATGGATGGAGAAGAATTTCCTGCTGGGGATGGAAGCGCTCTTCCCTGGGTAAGGTTAATTCAGAGGGCTGGGATAGTTGAGCAGCCAGCCCCTTGCCGATTTCTTAAAATAGAAAAACCTTTCTGGATAGAGGAGAACGGAAAAAGGTTAATAATTTTGCCGGATGAAGAATTTAAGATTACCTATACTGTTGATTTTCCTGAAAGTCCGCTTAAATCTCAATTTGCAGAATTTGTAATTAATGAGGAAAACTTTATTAGAGAGATCGCTCCTTCTCGAACTTTTGGTTTTATGAAGGAGGTGGAGAAGTTAAAGAAGAAGGGATTAGTTCAAGGCGGTAGTTTGGATAATGCAGTGGTAATAGATGATAAGGGAGTGGTTAATGAAAAAGGTTTAAGGTTTCCAAATGAGCCTGTGCGTCATA
Source organism: Candidatus Aerophobota bacterium (assembly GCA_021160405.1). Lineage (GTDB taxonomy): Bacteria > Aerophobota > Aerophobia > Aerophobales > JAGHCO01 > JAGHCO01. Next base: position 17,726 of record JAGHCO010000083.1, on the reverse strand, counting down.
AGATACTTGATTTAATTGGCGATCTTTATCTTTTGGGAAGACCAATTAAGGCCCACGTTATAGCTGTAAAGGCCGGTCACCTATTCCATGTTAGGTTAGCTCAAAAGTTGGAGAAGTTAATGGAAGATGATAGAGGTGTTTGTTTGGATATAAGAGATATTGAAAAGATTCTTCCTCACCGTTATCCCTTTCTTCTGGTAGATAAAATTTTAAGTTTAGGTGAAGGGGAAATAGTAGGTGTAAAAAATGTTACTGTTAATGAACCTTTCTTTAGTGGGCATTTCCCTGGTCATCCAGTAGTTCCAGCTGCCCTAATTGTTGAGGCTATGGCTCAGGTAGCTGGGGTTTACCTTTTAAATAAAAGTGAAAATCAAGGTAAATTAGCTTATTTTGCTGGGATAGACAAGGCAAGGTTTAGACGTCCTGTAGTTCCTGGAGATCAACTAATTACAAAGGTGAAGATCTTAATTCTTAAAAAGAAAACAGGAAAAGTAGAAGCAGTAGGTACTGTTAATGGGAAAGTAGTTGCTGAGGCTAATTTTTTATTTAGTTTGGTAGAAAGGTGAATCTTTAGATGTTGAATATTCCTCAAGATAAACTTCCCCATCATATAGCCATTATTATGGATGGAAATGGTAGATGGGCAAAGAAGAAGGGTTTACCAAGAATAGAGGGACATCGGGTAGGAATGGAGAAGATAAGGGAAATAATGGATATCTGTTTTAAAATGGGGATAAAAATCCTTACCCTTTACGCTTTTTCTCAGCAAAACTGGAATAGACCTCCTCGGGAGGTAAATTTTTTAATGTCAAGGTTTGGAAGGTATTTAGACAAGGAAGAAAAGGATTTGAAAAAGAAGAAGGTTCAACTTCGGGTTATTGGAAGAAGGGATAATCTTTCCTCCTCTCTGAAGGAAAAAATTAAGAGAGTAACCTTGAGTACTCAAAACAATCAAGGTTTTATCCTTAACCTGGCTATAAGTTACGGAGGACAGGAAGAAATTGTAGATGCAGTTAGAGCCATATCTCTTGCTGTTAAAAAGGGGGTTATCTCTCCTCAGGATATAAACAAGGAGCTGTTTAAAAGGTACTTATACACTCCAGATATCCCCTACCCAGATCTTCTTATTCGTACTGGGGGAGAGTTTCGGGTAAGTAATTTTCTTTTATGGCAAATTGCCTATACTGAGATTTGGGTAACTCCTGTGTATTGGCCTGATTTTAATGAGGAGCATTTCCTTGAAGCTCTTAGGGATTATGCTAAGAGGGATAGAAGATTTGGAAGGATAAAGGAAAAATGATTTGCTGTTAAAAAGGTTAATTATCTCTGCTATCTTTATTCCCATCTTTATATTTCTTATCCTTACGGGAAAAGTATTATTTTTAATTTTAATTTGTGCTATAATAGCGGTGGGATTGGCTGAGTTTTATCGGGGAATTTATCCCGATTTTAGCCTAAAGAGTTTGTTCTTTTATGTATGTTTAGGTCTTCTTATTCCTATTTCAGTTTATTTTAAGGGAGAGGGGATTATCCCTTCGGTTTTAACAGCAACTATTTTTATAATTTTCCTCTGGCGGTTCTTTAAACTAAAAGTTTCTCGAGCTTTACTTGATATCTCTGTTTCCTTAGGAGGTATTCTGTATATAAGTTTTCTTTTTTCCTATATTATAATTTTAAGGGAGATTCCTCATCTGGGAGATAAATTAACCATAACTATTTTCTTTGCTACATGGATGGGAGATACGGGAGCTTACTTTGTAGGAAGATTTTGGGGGAAACACAAGCTCCTTTCCAATTATAGTTCTGATAAGTCAAGAGAAGGTTTTTATGGAGCTATTCTATTAAGTTTAACAGCTATGCTAATTTCAAGGTTATGGTTTTCTTTACCTCTTTTTCACACCATTATTTTGGGACTTCTTATAGGAGGAGCTGGACAGATAGGGGACTTTTTTGAATCTATGCTAAAGAGAGGGTTGGGAATAAAGGACTTTGGTAAAATTTTACCAGGACACGGAGGTATTTTGGATAGATTTGATAGTTTGCTATTCACTGTTCCCCTGTTTTACTACTACATTAAATTAGTTCTTGGTTATTAGAAAATACTAATAGCTTTATAGGCAGGAGATAGGTTAAATAATGCTTACGCTTGTTTTTATTGTTGCAACTTTTTTAATACTAATTTTTCCCCATGAATTTGGACATTTCTTATCAGCTAAGGCCTCAGGGATGAAGGTAGAAAAACTTTCCATTGGTTTTGGACCTAAAATTTGGGGGAAAAAGATAGGAGATACTGAATATTTAATTTCCGTTTTCCCCTTGGGAGGGTATACAAAAATAGCAGGAATGGAGCCAGGAGAAAAGCATGTAAAGAATGGTTTTTCCTCTAAGTCTTTATGGAAAAGAATTGTAGTAATCCTGTCCGGTTCAGGGATGAACTACTTGACCAGTGCTTTTCTGTTTTCTCTTATTTTTATAATTGGTTTTGAAACTTATAACCTTGAAACTACAGTGGTAGGGGAAGTTATCACAGGCTCTCCAGCTGCCTCAGTTGGACTTAAGCCAGGAGATAAAATTCTTGAGATAAATGGCAAAAAGGTGACTAAGTGGGAACAGATGGCCATCTTTATCAATAAAGAAAGAGAAGAAACCTTAACCTTGAGGATTAAAAGAGGAGAAAATATTTTAACTGTTCCTGTAAAGCCTAAATTTAATTCTGAGTTAAATAGAAGATTAATTGGGATTTCTCCTTCTACTATTATTACCCGATACGATCCTTTAACCTCTTTTTCTAAAGGCATTGAAAGAGTAGTTTTTGTAACCAGGTTAATTATAAGCTCTCTCGGTAATATGATTGTGGGAAGACTACCTGCTAAGTTCACCGGTCCTATAGGGATTGCTGGGTATATATCTCAAACAGCAAAAATGGGAATAGTTCCTTTTCTTTCCTTAGCTGCTCTGTTAGGAGTAAATTTAGGATTGCTTAACCTTTTCCCTATCCCTGCTCTTGATGGAGGAAGACTTGTGTTTTTACTGATAGAGGGAATTAGGGGAAAACCTATACAGATAGAAAAAGAGGCATTGGTTCACTACATAGGTTTTATTATTTTAATTACTTTAATGCTTTTGGTAACCTATCAAGATATTTTAAGGATGGTGAAATGAAGGTTCTACTATCAGGAAATGAAGCCTTAGCTGAGGGAGCTGTAAGGGTAGGATGTCGTTACTATTTTGGTTATCCCATTACTCCCCAATCGGAAATTCCTGCTTATATGTCTAAAAGACTTAGGCAGGTAGGAGGAGTTTTTCTTCAAGCAGAAAGTGAGTTAGCTGCCATAAATATGGTTTATGGAGCCTCAGCAGCAGGGGCTCGAGTAATGACTTCTTCCTCCAGTCCTGGGATAAGTTTAATGCAGGAAGGAATTTCCTATTTAACTGGTGCTGAGCTCCCTGCGGTAATTGTGAATGTAATGAGGGGAGGACCAGGATTGGGGAATATAGCTCCTTCCCAATCTGATTACTGGCAGGCTACTAAAGGGGGAGGGCATGGAGATTATTATAACATTGTTTTAGCTCCCTATTCTGTTCAAGAGATGGCTGATTTTGCAGGGATTGCCTTTGATTTAGCTGATAAATACCGAAGCCCAGTTCTCATCCTTGCTGATGCTATTTTAGGACAAATGATGGAAGGTGTGGAGCTAAGAGAAGAGTTCTCATCTGTAGATGGGGAGAAAGAGTGGGCTTTAACAGGTGCTAAAGGTAGACCCCCAAATCTTATAAGGTCTCTTTTTTTAAAAGAAGGATATCTGGAGCGTCACAATAATAAATTGCAGAGAAAGTTTCAAAAAATGAGAGAAAGAGAAATAAGATATCAACTAATAACTTCTGACACTCCTTCTATACTTCTTGTAGCTTACGGAAGTATGGCTCGGGTTTGCAAGGCTGTAATTGATATACTCAGGGAGGAAGGAATAAAGGCTGCTCTTTTTCGCCCCATTACTCTGTGGCCTTTTCCTTATCAGCATCTTAAGAATTTATCTTCCGGGGTGCAGTTCATCTTTGTGGTAGAGATGAGTGCAGGTCAGATGCTGGAGGATGTTAAGTTAGCTGTAGAGGGTTCCTGTCCAGTTTATTTTTATGGAAGGTTGGGAGGAGGCGTACCCACTCCAGAAGAGATAAAGGAGAGAATAAATTGCAGATTGAGGCAAGAGTAATAAAGTATAAAGATAATGTAAATACCGATGAGATTATTCCAGCTCGTTATCTAAATACTACTGATTTAAAGCAGTTAGCTAAGCATTGCATGGAAGGGATAGATAAAGATTTTTTATCTAAGGTTAAACAGAATAGAATTATTGTGGCAGGGGAAAATTTTGGTTGTGGTTCCTCCAGAGAGCATGCTCCCATCTCATTAAAGGCAGCAGGGGTAGCTTGTATAATAGCAGTTTCTTTTGCCAGAATATTTTTCCGCAATGCTATAAATATAGGGCTTCCTATCCTGGAAGAAAGTAAAGTTTTCTATGAAACTGAGGAAGAAGATACACTTAGGGTTGATACTGTTAGTGGGAAAATTGAAAATCTTACTCGGGGAAAGGTTTATTTTGCTACCCCTTATCCTAAGTTTCTGCAGGATTTAATAGAAAAGGGTGGAATAAAAAAATGGGTTATGGAGAGGGTTAAAAGTGGATAAGTATCTTATTGCTGTTCTACCAGGAGATGGTATTGGTCCAGAGGTAATGAGGGAAGGGGTAAAGACTTTAAAGCTCATTGGGGAAAGATTCTCTCACAATTTTGAACTAAGGGAAGCTTTAGTAGGAGGAGGAGCTATAGATAAATTTGGCCAGCCTTTGCCCGCTGAGAGTTTATCTTTATGCAAAGATGCCTCAGCAACTCTTTTAGGAGCAGTGGGGGGATCCAAGTGGGATAATCTTCCCTCTTCCAAGCGACCTGAGAAAGCGCTTTTAGGGTTAAGGGGAGAATTGGGAGTTTTCGCTAATTTGCGTCCAATTAAGTTGTTCAAATCTTTAATTTCTTCTTCTCCTTTAAAGAGGAGTGTAATTAAAGAAGGCATAGATATTCTTATTGTAAGAGAGCTTACCGGAGGAATATACTTTGGACATCCTCGTGGGAGGTGTGATCTTCCCGATGGTACAGTAAAAGCTATAAACACCTTATCCTATACGGAGATGGAGATTGAGAGAATTTTTCGAGTAGCTTTTAAGTTAGCCAGAGAAAGATCGGGAAAACTAACCTCTGTAGATAAGGCCAACATATTAGAAACTTCTCAACTCTGGAGGGAGATTGGGGAAAGGATAAGCAAAGATTATCCTGAGGTGAAGTTAAATCATTTGTATGTTGATAACTGCGCAATGCAGTTAATAAAAGATCCCCACCAATTTGATGTTATAGTTACTGGAAATCTTTTTGGAGATATTCTATCTGACGAGGCAGCTATGCTCACTGGCTCCATAGGAATGTTAGCTTCGGCCTCTTTGGGGAAGGATAAAAAAGCTCTATATGAACCTGTCCATGGCTCTGCACCTGATATAGCTGGGAAAGATAAGGCCAACCCTTTAGCTATGATTATGTCAGTAGCTTTGATGTTAAGATACAGTTTTAATTTATATAAAGAAGCTAAGGTAATAGAAGAAGCAGTAGAAGAAGTTCTGAATAAGGGGTATCGAACCCAAGATATCAAAATAAAGGGTAAAAAACCTGTGGGAACAAAAAAAATGGGGGATCTGGTAAGAAAACAGATAAACTTAATCTGCGATAAACTTGAATCAAGAGGTGGATAATTATGAAAGTTAAAATTTATGATACTACTCTACGAGATGGAGCACAAGCTACAGGTGTTTCCTTTTCTCTGCTTGATAAAATTGAGATTGCCAGGGAGCTGGATAAATTGGGGCTGGATTATATTGAAGGAGGTTGGCCTGGCTCTAATCCCAAGGATATGGAGTTCTTTAAAAGAATTAAGAGTATCTCCTTTACCAGATCTAAGATTGCTGCTTTTGGAAGTACAAGGAGAAAAAATATTAAGGCAGAAGATGATCCCAATTTATTATCCCTTTTACAGGCTGAAACTCCAGTGATTACCCTTTTTGGGAAAAGTTGGATTTTCCATGTCAGGAAGGCTTTAAGAACAGATGATGATGAAAATCTTCGTATGATAGAGGATTCAATTAAATTTTTTAAGTCTAAAGATAGAGAAGTAATTTTTGATGCTGAACACTTCTTTGATGGATACAAGGATAACCCCTCTTATGCTTTGAAAACTTTAAAAGTTGCCAGGGAAGCTGGGGCTGATTGTCTTGTTCTCTGCGACACTAATGGAGGTTGTATGCCTTATGAGGTAGATCAAATTGTTAGAGTGGTTAGAGAAGAAATGGGAGATTGCTTAGGTATTCATACCCATAACGATAGTGGGGTAGCAGTAGCTAATTCTATTTTAGCTGCCAGAATAGGAGTAAAGCAAATCCAGGGAACTATAAATGGATATGGAGAGAGATGTGGAAATGCAGATATCTGCGTGGTTATTCCTAATTTAAAGTTAAAACTTGGTATAGATTGTATTCCAGAGGAGGGTTTAAGGTCTCTTACACGACTATCTCGTTGGGTTAGTGAATTAGCTAATCTTACTCCAGATGAGCATCAGCCCTATGTAGGAAAATCGGCTTTTGCTCATAAAGGAGGAATTCATGCCAGCGGTGTCTCTCGCGATAAAAGAACTTATGAGCATGTTACCCCAGATTTGGTAGGAAATAAAAGAAGAGTTATTATTAGTGAATTAGCTGGAAGAAGTTCTGTTCTTTACAAGCTTAAACAAAAAGAATTGGGAATTGAGGGACCTGCAGATTTATCCAAGAGGTTAATTGACCAGGTAAAAAAACTGGAAAATGAGGGCTACGAATTTGAGGGAGCTGATGGTTCCTTTGAACTTTTAGTAAAGAAAAATCTGGGAAAATACAAAAAATCCTTTGATCTGGAAGGTTTTCGGGTAATTGTAGAAAAAAGGGAAGACGGTAGCCTAATCTCCGAAGCTACGGTGAAATTGAGACTAAGGGGAAAAATTGTTCATACTGTAGCTGAAGGTAATGGCCCAGTTAACGCTTTAGACAAGGCTCTTCGTAAAGCTCTTCGATCCAGTTATCCTCAAATTTCTGAGATGCATCTTGCAGATTACAAAGTGCGTATTCTTGATACAGGAGCTGGCACGGAAGCTAAAACCAGAGTTTTAATAGAATCTTCTGATAGGAGGGATGGAGATAGATGGGGGACAGTAGGTGTTTCTCCCAATATTATAGAGGCGAGTTGGAAGGCACTCTTAGATTCCATTGAGTATAAACTAAATAAGAAGTAAAAAAGGGGACAGGCTACTTTTTCTAGTAAAAGAAAATATCAGCGTTTATCCGCGGCTGATAAAAATGGAGGAAAAAATGAGGAAAAAGAAGGTTTTGTTGGTTTTTCTGGTTTTATTTATGGTGTGTTATTTCATTCCTTTTGCCTCTGCTCAGCTTCCTGCAGAAAAGCTCAACACCATCAGAATTAGGGGGGAAGGGGTGGTGGATTCAAAAGGTGACCTTCATATGAAACTCAATTGGAAATTTCCCACCAATGCCCTTTATATTCAAATTAAGAAAAATTTCCCCAATCCTTATGCGATACTTAGAGAATTTGCCTCTCAAAGAGCCGCCTTTGAGATAGCCAATGCTAAAATAGAATACGATGATGCTAAAAGATCACTCCACGTAACTGCAGACTTTCTGGGAGGTGCTGTTAATAAAAGAGGAAAATGGGAAATAGATATAGGTAAAGGGGCAGACCTTATCTGGATGGAAAAACAAAGAGCCATATTCCTGCAGATATTTCCTATAGATTCCCAGATGATTCAGGTAATGGATATGATGATAAACTTACCTCAGGAAGCTTCTAAGGTAAGGTATGATAAAGAAAAAGGATTGCTTATCTATTCTCTTCCCAAAAAACAAGCCACAGGTTACTGTGAGCTTAACCTATCACTGAAATGTAAACCTCGTCTTATGTCTGCTACCTACAAGGTATATGGAAATCCTGATATATCTAATGGAAGTATGTGGGTGGCCAAGGCAATTTTTAAAAATACCGGTGAGGCTAATATTCATAATCTTAAGGTAAGCTACAAGTTAGGTGAGTACTCTGATTGGTCAATCCCCAATAGATACTCTCTAATTGTTCCTGGAGGATGTGTGGTTGACCTTTACTATCCTGTAATCTCATCAAAAGTAACAAAGCTTTTAACCCGAACCCCGGTTGATGTGCAGATAAAATACAGCTATCAGGATGAAGAGGGTAACAAGTATGAAGATATTAGTGGTGAGAGAATAGAAATTCTGGGAATAAACCAGATAGAATTTTGCAATTTAACTAAGGAAGAGGTAACAGGTACCTGGGCTGAGTATTTTTCTAACTCTCCACTTGTGGCAGCCTGGGTTACCCATCTTGATCCTCCGGTAAAGACTCTTGCCGGGATGGTATCCCGATTAGCTGGGGGAGTTCCTACCATGCTTGATCAGGAATCGGCTATCAAGTTTTGCAGAGCTCTTTATGATTTAGAAGTGGCAAACGGTTTGGCCTATCAAACTCCTTCCGGTTTCCTGGTAGAACATTTACTTGGTCAGGATGTTAAATATCCCCGGGATGTTTTAAGAGATAAATCTGGAACCTGTGTGGACCTGGCTATTCTTTATGCCAGCGTATGTGAAGCAGTAGGTCTTAAAACTATACTCATTTTTGTTCCTGGACATTGCTTTCCGGTGATTGTTCTTCCCAATGGAGAACTTCTACCTGTTGAGTGCACAGCAATAAGTGGGGCCGCAGTAGGGGAATCCCGGGTGGGGGCTTTCTCCTTTGATAAAGCTGTAGAGTTTGGCTATGAGAATCTTCAAAAGCTTCAGATGGGACAGTTTTATGAGGTTAATGTACAAAAGATGCAGCAGCAGGGACTGGTAAGTCCTGAGCTACCAAAGTTAGAAACTGATATTTTGGAAAAATGGGGATGGCATCTTCCTCAAGCTCAGCAAGGACAACAGACTACTGGCGGCAGAATAGAAGAAAGAGGTCAAGGTGAGGGTGGAGGACAAACAACCACTTCTCAACAAACTACACCACAGACCACCCAGAAATACTCAAGCGATCAGTATAAGTTTTCCTTTAATTATCCTCAAGGGTGGCAAGTCAGTGAGCAACAAGGTGTGGTAAGTGCGGTTCATCCCCAGAACCTTGCCTGGATAACTATGTGGAGAGTAACCCAGAATGTTGATCCTCAAACTTATCTACAAAACTTAGAATCTCAACTGGAACAGCAGTACCAAAATTTTACAGTAACCGAAAGAAAACAGGTGACAATTAACGGTGTAAATGCATTTATAGTAATAGCTGAATCTACTTCTCCTCAGGGACAGGCTCAGATCAATGGTATATTGGTTTTCTATGAGAATAATCAGGCAAAACTTGGAGTGGTATCCGCGGGTTTAAAGGAACAATACGCTAATCTCTCCCCTATCCTGAACCAGATAATTGGTAGTATTAGTCTAATGTAAAATTAGAAAACCTAATTTACTGCCACGGAGTAAATTGGTAGTATGGGAGGAGCACCAAGATGAGGAAAAAATTCATAGTGATTATGGTTGGTTTGCTTTTAATGCTGGTTCCAAACACTGTTCTATCTCAACTTAGCCCCCCTTTTCAACCCCAGGCGCCTCAACAGCCTACAGAGACCACTCGGACCCCTAAGGTAACAGGATGGTTTAGGTATCAGATGTCCAAGCTGCTTCCCATCACCCATCGTATGGCTGTAACCTACATTGAATACCCTAAGGATTGGCAGGTAATGCCCGATTACTATCAAAGGAGAGTAACTTTTTCCAAGGATTCTAATGGAACCATTTCTTTTACCCTTTGTCCCTGGATGGAATTAATGAACCCTGCTCAACGCACTGCATCTGAGTTTTTTCAACTTTTACTTGCAGAGATAAATCAAAAGGTTCCCGATTTAAAGATAATTAAGCAGGATTTCCCTCAATTTCAAAATATTGCTGGAACGATAGTTAGTGAGGGAAGAGCTGAGTTCCAGGGAACCGAAAACGGTATGGCTATGACCTACTATACATGGATTACTTATATGTACTCTTCAGGATATCCATTCAGCGCCGCTTCTGCTATTTTTGCCTTTGCTCAGGCTCCTACTTCCCAATTTGCGAATACGAAAAGGTATATCTTTGATCGAATGGTGAAGACCTTTGTAGATAGTTGGCCTAAAGCACAACCTAAAAAAACTAACCAGTAAGGATAAAAAAGGGGACAGGCTACTTTTTCATAAACACCGCCTTTTTTCTTAAAAATTCGGAAGTCAGGTTAAGAGAAAAAGTAGCCTGCCCCCTTTTTTATCCTTTAATTACAGCTATAGGTCTTAATTTAGCTACTTTTTTGGAAAGGCCAGCTTTATCTACTATATTTACTACCTGATCAATATCCTTGTAAGCCTCGGGCATCTCCTCAGCTATAGTTCCTCTTCCTTTAGCCATTATCAGTATTCCTTTATCTGACAGTTCTCTCTCTATCGCTCTTCCCTTAGCCACTTTTTTTGCCTGGGTTCGAGACATAACTCTTCCTGCTCCATGACAGGTACTTCCCCATGTTTCCTCCATAGCTAATTTTGTTCCCACCATTACATAGGAATTGGTTCCCATATCTCCGGGAACAAGCACAGGTTGCCCTACTTCTTGATATGGCTCCGGCACCCGAGGATGATAAGCAGGAAAGGCCCTGGTAGCTCCTTTTCGATGAACAAAGACTGTCTTTGTTTTTCCATTTATTGTGTGCTGTTCAAATTTACCTATGTTGTGGCATACATCATAAACCAGCCTCATTCCCAACTCTTTAGGAGAAAGATTTAATACTTTCTTAAAAACCTCCCTTGTCCAGTGCATTATCATTTGACGATTAGCCCAGGCATAATTAGCTGCTCCAGCCATAGCGGAAAAGTAATCCTTTCCTTCAGAAGATGTAAGAGGAGCACAGGAGAGTTGTCTATCAGGAAGAGAAATGTTATACTTTTCTACAGAGTGGCGCATTTGAGCTAAGTAATCATCACATACCTGATATCCCAATCCCCTTGAACCAGTGTGAATAATTACAGCAATTTGACCTTGAAATAAACCAAAAGTATTAGCTACTCTTGCATCATAAATTTTTTCAACCTCATCAATCTCTAAGAAATGATTCCCTGAGCCAAGGGTTCCCAACTGGTTATTTCCTCTTTTGTAAGCTCGCTGGCTGACCTTCTCAGGATTAGCTCCTAACATAGCTCCATTTTCCTCGGTTCTTTCCAGGTCTTCCTCTAAACCAAATCCTTTTTTTACTGCCCATTTTGCTCCCTCCTTTAACACCTCAGAAATTTCAGAGGAGGATAACTTTAAATTAGATGTCGAACCTACTCCACAGGGGATGCGGCTAAACAGGGCTGTTAGGAGCTTTCTTATGTTACTTCTTATATCAGGGTAAGTTAAATTGGTGCGAACAAGCCTTACTCCACAATTAATGTCGAAACCTATACCTCCGGGGGAGATTACACCTCCTTTTTCAGGATCAGTAGCAGCTACGCCGCCTATGCAGAACCCATAACCCCAGTGCATATCGGGCATAGCTAAGGAATATTTCACAATTCCAGGAAGATAAGCAACATTTTTAACTTGAAGGGGGGTTCTGTCCTTTTCAACCACTTTCAACATTCGCTCATCAGCGTATAATCTACCTGGCACTCTCATCCCCTCAGATTTAGGTATCTCCCAGCGATAATCGTCAATTTTTTTAAGGTTAAATTCATTGTTCATATAGTTTTCCTTTTATTTTTATACATCAAATATTACCTGAGTTTCCCAGGAATCTTTTTTCTTTTTAACCTCCAGCCCGTGATAGGTAACCGCCTTTATTTCAGTTTTTAATTGATGATGTGATAGGTCCAATTTTTCTCCTTTTACCTTTGCTTTAAGACCTTCCTTATCCAGCTTTTTCACTTCAAATTCCTTAAAAAGGTATCCTTCTCCATTAAACTTATAAAGCAGCTCTCGTAGCCAGTCAGCTAAAAGCTCGTCTATCTGCTCTCCTTCAATTTCAATTTCTACAGTTTCCTTAAGTTTTACTCCTTTAAGTTCCACCAGTATATCAAACATTGCCCAGCCAGCCCTTTCAAAAAGTTGCTTTAAGGAATTACCCCTAACTCTTATTCCTAAATCTGCCGTGTGGTTGATAAACTCATAAGCTTTCATCACACCTTAATAATAGAGTTTTTTCCTCTTAAGTCAATAGCTAAATTTGACAAAATGAGGTTTCCTGTTAACATAAATGTTCAGTGAACCCCGTCTAAAATTTTTGGTAAATATTCAAAAAAGCACGTATGTCATGACAGGCGAGACGCCTGTCCTCCGGATGTATAGGTTATCTCTGGTAGGACGGGCGTCTCGCCTGTCCTACCTCCTAAAAGATTGTTTCAAAGTTTCATCCCTCGCAATGACACGTGATTTACCGAGGATTTACCTGTTAACATACAGTAATGAGAAAATATATTTTGCAGAGTAATTTAATAAATCGTAATCAAGTTAATTATGAGTCCCAGTTGAATCCTCAGCAACTAAGAGCAGTTACCGCAGGGAAGGGACCAATCCTGGTAATTGCTGGGGCAGGGAGTGGAAAAACCAGAACTATAACTTATCGAGTAGCCTATCTTTTGGAATCAGGAGTAAGTCCGGAGAGAATACTTCTGGTTACCTTTACCAATAAAGCAGCTAAGGATATGCTTCATCGAGTAGAGCTTCTTTTATCCACTCAGGCAAAGCTGCCATGGGGAGGAACATTCCACCACATAGGTAACCTTGTACTCAGGCGATACGCTAACCTTTTGGGTCATCAGAATAATTACACCATTATAGATAGAGAAGACTCCAAGGACCTTATTCAGATGTGTTTAACTGATTTGGGGATAGAGACTAAAAAGAATGCATTTCCCAAAAAGGGTGTCCTTTTGGATATTATTAGCCTTTCAGTAAATACTCAAAAGAGTATTTTAGAAGTAGTTAAAGAAAAATACCCCTTCTTTGAATCTTTAGTTGAGCAAATTAAAAAAGTAGCAGATAAATACCAGATACGTAAAAAAGAGCTTAACTTAATGGATTTCGATGACCTTTTATTTAACTGGAAGATTTTACTGATAGAACATCCCCAAGTAAGAGAACTTTATTCGGAGAATTTTCTTTACATTTTAGTTGATGAGTATCAAGATACCAATAAGATTCAAGGACAGATAATAGATCTTTTAGCTTCACATCATCGCAATCTGATGGTGGTTGGGGATGATTCTCAAAGTATCTACTCTTTCCGGGGAGCTAACTTTGTCAATATAATTGAGTTTCCTAAGAGATATCCCGATACTAAGATTTACAAGTTAGAGATAAACTATCGAAGCACTCCTCAGATTCTTCATCTCACCAACTGTGTTATTGCTCAGAACAAGTGGCAGTTTTCTAAGATTCTTCGTCCTATAAAAAAGGGAAAATCAAAACCAGTTGTAGTTTCCCTAAGAGATGTTAATCAACAGGCTAAATTTGTAGCTGAGAGGATTTTGGAGCTGGTAGATGAAGGGAAATCTTTAAGTGAAATTGCCATTCTCTATCGCTCTCACTACCACTCTTTAGAGCTGCAGTTAGAGCTTACCCGACGAGGCGTTCCTTTTGTAATGAGGTCAGGTTTAAAATTCTTTGAAAGGGCTCATGTTAAAGATATCACAGCTTATTTGAAAATTATAGCTAATCCCAAAGATGAGTTATCCTGGAAAAGAGTTCTTAAGCTATTACCTGGCGTTGGAAATATCACTGCTGATAAAATTTGGAAACATCTTTTAACATCCAATGATCCCCTTAAGCAGATTCAATCCAAGGATATTTTAGCTGTTTTCCCTCGTAAGGTTCCCTTAGATTGGTCAAAGTTTGTAAAAAATATAAATAGTCTTTGTGAGCCTTCCTTAATAGAAAATCCAGGTGGAATGATTCAATCTCCTTCAAAATGGTTATAAAAAATATCTTCAAAGTAAATATCCAGATTATGGAGAAAGAATAGAGGATTTAAATCAGCTAAGCAGATTTGCTCGCCAGTATTCTTCTCTACAGGACTTTTTAAGTGAACTTGCCCTTTTGGGGAGTATAGAATCAGAGCCTGGAGCAGTAGAGGAAAGGAATGATGCAGTTATTCTCTCTACAGTTCATCAAGCTAAAGGATTAGAATGGTCAGTTGTCTTCATTATCTATCTTGCTGATGGATACTTTCCTTCTTCTCGGGCCTTAGAGTCCTGGGAAAATGTAGAGGAGGAAAGGAGACTTCTCTATGTGGCTACTACCAGAGCTAAGGATGAGCTTTACCTTTGCTATCCCATTATGGCAGGTAGATCTCAATGGATGAGGATTATGGAACCTTCCCGATTCTTGGGAGAATTGCACCCTGATACCTATGAGGAGTGGGTGGTAGATGAGGAAGTGGGAAAGCTTAATCCAGGCTGAGCTTCCAGAGAAAGGGGGGAGGTTTTTCCTTTTTTAATTTTAAAATAGGCAAGGCAGGCTACCATAGCAGCATTATCTGTACATAATTCAGGAGAAGGAAAAAATATTTTTATCCCTGGAGGAGCATTTTTTTCCATAAATTCTCTAATAAAGTTATTGGAAGCTACCCCACCCCCTATAGCTATATTTTTTACTTTTTTTAAAGAGGCAGCTTTAAATAGTTTCTCTGATAGTATCTCGGCTACCCTTAGTTGAAAACTGGCTGCTATATCACTGGCAGGAATTGGAGTTTTTCTTTTTTGTAACTCCCTTACATAGTAAAGAATAGCAGTTTTTATTCCGCTAAAGGAGAAATCAAAGTTTTCTTTCTTAAAGTGAAGGTGGGGAAGGTCAACCATTTGAGGATTCCCCTTTTGAGCTATTTTCTCTATAGCTGGTCCTCCGGGATAGCTGAGCTTTAAAATTCGAGCTACTTTATCAAAAGCTTCTCCCACTGCATCATCTCTTGTTGTTCCCAGCAATTTACATTTTGTATCTTTAGAAAGATAAACTAATTCTGTATGGCCTCCAGAAATAATTAGACCTACCAAGGGGAAAGAAAGATTAGGGTATTGTAGAAAATTAGCATATAGGTGAGCTTTCAAGTGGTTAATTCCTACAAAGGGTAATCCTAAAGAATAAGCGATTCCCTTAGCTACAGTTAATCCTACCATTAGAGAACCTAAAAGTCCCGGACCATAAGTAGCCCCTATTCCATTCAGATCTGTAAGTTTAATTTGTGCATCTTTTAGAGCTTTTCTAATTACAGGGATAATAACTTCTATATGTTTTCTGGAGGCTATCTCAGGTACTATCCCCCAGAATTCCTTATGGATAGAGACCTGAGAGGCTACTACATTGGAAAGAATTTCCTTTCCTTCTCTCACCACTCCTGCTGCTGTTTCATCACAGGAAGTTTCTATCCCCATTATAAGCATTTTTTATTTACTGTGAAGAATTTCTCAGCTTCTCTAACTTTTCTTTTGTTTCTTTTCCTAAACGATCTGATAAATAGTAACCAGATTGTACTGAGGCGGGGAAATATTTCTCTTTCAAATATTTCTGGGAAGTTTTTATCTCTCGAAGAAAGTTTTGAGGAGAAAGGGGAAGGATATGCTTATCAACCACCGTCATTCCCTGAGAATAATCAGAGGTAATAACATATATATAATTGTAAAAAGATTTGTGCTGAGCAACAAATTTCTCAATATAGGTATCTGCACTTTTTCCCTCCCCAGTATAAACCACCTTAACCAAAGAACATATTTGCTCCTCTTTATCAGGAAAGGGAGAAGTGTAAGCATCAAAAATTACATAACCCTCTATTTTTTTTAAGGAACACCATGAAGTTATTAACTTTACCAGTTCAGATTGGGCCCTGTGCAAATCTTGAAATAGTAGCCTTTTTAAAAAAGGAGAGCTATGAATTACATTATAACCATCAACTAATACAACTTTTTTCATTTTATAATTAACAAAAACCCTCCTTCTTAAGGAGGGTATAATTTTTCTGTTTATATTAAGTTAAAGTTACTATTCAGCCACTAATCATCACGAATAATGTAATAGTTTAGCTTTCCTATTTTTGTCATCGCGAGCTACATCACAGGGCGTGGCAATCTCGGGTTTGCTCCTGGGATTGCAGAGCCTGTTTAAAGCCGAAGCCCAGAGCGAAGGGAAAGCGAGGAATCTCGCTTCTCGCAATGACGGATGTATGCTCTCATATTTTTTAGGAAAACTTACCTGTTACTGAAATACTCTATTTCACAGAGTAAATCCCATAAAGTAAGCCTTACTACTTAACAAAGTGAACTCGTGGCTAAATAGTTACAAATTAAAAAGATTTAGAAGATGGTTTCCTCTGTTTCCCGATCAAATATATGGGCTAAGTTCATATTAACAACAAACTCAGCTGTATCCCCACTCTTGAGTTGGACATAAGGCTCTAACCTGGCTACCAGAGTATCATCCTCATTTTTAATATGAGCTAATTTTTCTGAACCCAAAGGCTCTACTACCCATACATGAGCTTTAAAAGTAGTACCAGGCTCATAACTTTTTTTACTCGTAGCATCACTTATATGCTCTGGCCTAATTCCCAGAGTAACTTCTTTGTTAATGTATTTCTCTGCTATCTTAGTTTTATCTTGAGGGATTTTCAAATTCATCCCTTTGGTCTTGGCATATACATTCCCATTTTTTTTAACCAGAGCACAATCTATAAAGTTCATTGATGGGGAACCAATAAAACCAGCCACATATTTATTAACGGGATGATCATAAACCTTTTGAGGGTCATCTACCTGTTGAATTAACCCTTCATTCATCACCACTATTCTATCACCCATAGTCATAGCCTCTAATTGATCGTGAGTAACATAAACAGTGGTGGTTTTTAACCTCTGATGTAGATCCAGAAGCTCTGCTCTCATAGCAATTCTAAGTTTTGCATCCAGATTGGACAGAGGTTCATCAAAGAGGAAAACTTTGGGATTCCTAACAATAGCCCTTCCCAATGCTACCCTTTGACGTTGTCCACCGGATAACTCCTTAGGTTTCCTGTCCAGAAGCTCTCTAATTCCTAAAAGCTCAGCAGTCCGTTTTACAATTTTATCTATCTCATCCTTGGGAACCTTTCTTAACCTCAGTCCAAAAGACATATTTCGGTAAACGTCCATATGAGGATAAAGAGCATAGTTTTGGAAAACCATAGCAATATCTCTATTTTTGGGAGGGACATCATTAACTAATCTGTCACCAATGTATATCTCTCCACTGGTTACCTCTTCCAATCCAGCAATAGAACGTAGCGTTGTTGTTTTTCCACATCCAGAAGGTCCTACCAAAATTATAAATTCCCCATCCCTAACATCTAAGGAGAAGTTTTTTACTGCTACCACCTTACCAAAAACTTTGGTAACTTCTTCTAACCTTAGTTGAGCCATTTTTTGTTTCACCTCCTATAAGGTTTTTAAAAAATTAGTACTATTCAGCCACCAAGACACCAAGTAAACCCAGTCGTAACTTTTTAGGTACAATATATATGATGCATCTACAATTTTTTAACCACTGAGAACACTGAAAAAACAGAGAAACTACAGT
>JAGHCO010000024.1 GCA_021160405.1 Candidatus Aerophobota bacterium | reverse complement strand
GGTATTTTTATTAGATCTTTTGCTAAGTTAACCACTTCTTCATTAGATATGTTTTTAAAAACATTAGTATTGCTTATCATCTACTTCCTCCCCCTATTAAATCTTTATGTAAAGAAATATTTTCTCTTTCTCAAAGCTTTTCAATGAAATAAAAAAACAAAAAAGAAATCGCTTTAGAAAAATTTACATATATTGGCCTCCATTAATATCTAAGGAGATTCCTGTAATATAACTAGCTCTCTTTGAACATAAAAATACAACCACACTTGCTATCTCTTCTGGAGAACAAAATCTCCTTAAGGGGATTTCTTTGAGAAGCTTATCTTTTATATTAGGAGGAGTTACTTCTAACATATGGGTGGTAACCACTCCCGGTAATATAGCATTCACAGTAATTTTATAAGGGGCTAATTCTCTTGCTAGAGTCTTAGTAAAACCTAAAATACCTGCTTTAGCAGCAGCATAGTCACTTCCTCCGCAATACGACCCTCTCCTTGCAGCTATAGAAGAAATATTAATAATTCTTCCTTCTTTTTGTTCCATCATATATTTCACTACCTTTTGGGTACAGAAAAACACTCCAGTAAGATCTATATCAATAGTCTTTCTCCATTCCCCTTCAGAAATCTCCAACAGATGTTTTCTCTGTCGGATACCTGCATTGTTAATTAGAATATCTATTTTCCCAAAGGTATTGATTGCCTCTTTAACAAGAAACTCTACTTCCCTAAGATTTGATACATCAGCGCGAATAATCTTTATCTCCCCCCCTTTTCTTCTAATCTCATTGGCTACCTTTTCAGTATTTTTAGAAATGTTTACATCATTAAGAACAATAGCTACTTTCTCCTCTGCTAAGGCCAAGCAAATAGCTCGTCCTATTCCTTGTGAACCTCCCGTAACTATTGCTACCTTATTTTTTAAACCTAGATCCATACCTTACGCTTTAAATTTTACTAAATCTTCTCCTGAATTAAATCCCAAACTTCTCTTTCTAATTCTGCAAATTCTGGAGTAAACTTTAGTTCATTCTTTCTTGGCCGAGGCAGAGAAACTTTTATTATTTTTTTTGTTTTTCCAGGCCGAGAGGTAAGTACTATTACGCGATCAGAAAGATATAAGGCCTCGCTGATGTCGTGGGTAATGAACAAAATTGTCCTTTTCTCGCGCTCCCATATTTTAAGTAATTCCTCTTGCATTTTAGATTTAGTTTGTGCATCTAAGGATCCAAATGGTTCATCCATTAGTAATATCTCTGGACCAGCAGCATAGGCTCTTGCCAAATCAACTCTTTTCCGCATTCCTCCAGAAAGAGTTTTAGGAAGGTTATCCTCAAATCCCTTTAGACCAACTAACTCTATAAAATAATTAGATATTCTTGTTCTTTCTTCTTGAGAAACACCCTTAGCAAGAAGGCCAAACTCCACATTTTGTCGAACACTCATCCAAGGAAACACAGCATCCTTTTGAAATACAACGACTCTACTGGGACTGGGTCCTTTTACAGTAGTCCCATCACATATTACTTCTCCTTTCGTAGGTTTCAAAAATCCAGCTATTATTCGCAAAAGAGTCGTTTTTCCACAACCAGACGGCCCTATAATTGAGACAAACTCATTTAGAGAAATCTCAAAATTTATATTTTCTAGGACTTTAATCTCTTTTTCTTGTTTAAAACTCATAAAAAGGTTCCTAACAATAATCTTAGGTTTTAAATTCATTCTCCTTCTCCTCTTGTTTCCATCCAAACAGTTAATCTTGCATTAATCAATCGAGTAACTTTATCAAATAAATAAGCTAAAAATCCTATTCCCATTATTCCTACATAAATTAAAGAAGCATCTACATGATTTGAACCCGCAATAATCAGATATCCCAATCCTTCTTTACTCGCTACTATCTCAGCAGCTACTATAATTGCCCATGCAGTAGCTAAAGCTACTCGAAAACCTGAGAGAATATAAGGAACAGCAGCAGGAATCACTACTTTCTGAAGGAGCAAATGATTACTTGCTCCTAAACACCTAGCTGCCTCTATGTACACAATAGGAACTTTTTTCACTCCTTCATAGGTTGAGATGAGAGTAACGAAAAATACTCCCTCCACAATAAGAAGAATTTTAGTTACCTCACCTATCCCAAACCACAAAGTAAAAAGAGGGATTAAAGCAAGAGCAGGAATGGGTCTTATAAGTTGTACATAAGGATTTATCATATAATCTACTTTTTTGCTCCATCCCAATAAGAGACCAAAAGATACACCAAGAACCCCACCAATGATATATCCTGATGTCATTCTCTCTAAACTCCTTATTGTACTACGAAATAATAAGCCACTTACCAGAACATTGCATACTTTTTTAAAAACCCAGGTAACAGGAGGAAGAATTTCAGGTCTGGGGAAAAATAGAATACTAATTTGGGGAAGAGAAATAATCGAGTAAATAGTTATTGTTATTCCGTAAGAGACTATCCAATAATAAAGAGTATTTTTTTGTTGCTTCATACTTGTTTGTCCATAGTTTTAAATACTATTATTCCATCCACTTTAGGATGGGATTAAAAATACAGTGACGAAAAAGAGTATCGAATACATAAACAATTATTCCCAACCAAACAATTCCTACAATTACTCCATCTATGGACATAAGCCTCTGGTACCAAATAATCTGAAAACCTAATCCTCGAGTAGAGGCAATATACTCAGCAGCTACTATCACTGCCCAACAAAGTCCTAATGCTATACGAAGCCCAGCTATAATATATGGCATAGCAGAAGGAAGAACGATCTTTCGGAAAATCAACTTATCATTTGCTCCTAAACAACGAGCAGCATCTATATAAATACTTGCTACTGACTTAACACCTTGATAAGCTGGTATTAGAGTTACTACTGCTGCTGTTTGCATAATTATAAGAATTTTTGATATTTCTCCGATACCAAACCATAAGGTAAAAAGGGTCACAAAAGCTAATGGCGGAATAGGTCTTAAAATTTGAATTAACGGATCTATATAAAGATCCACTTTCTTATACCATCCCATTAATAGTCCAAGTGAAATACCAATGGTTACTCCGCATATATAACCTAATAAAACCCTAACTACACTAATAAATATGTTTTGCCAAATAACCCTCCCTACACAGAGATCTACCATCTTATGCCATATTATTTGAGGAGAAGGTAAATACTGAGGACGAAAAATCGAAAGTAAAAATATCGACTTAACATTTATATAAAGATATAGATTAGTAAGTAATGTATAAATTCCTATTCCTACTATAAGAGAAATCATGCCATATTTTATTTGAGGAGCAAAATATGACTGATTTTTTTTCATGCTGCAGTTCCTTTAATTTCTTTTCTTTCCTGCCTTCTCTGAGTTAACACTCAGAGAAGGCAGGAAATTTCTCGCGTTTTTCTTATTTCTTCTCTAATGCCTGTTTTACTTCCCATAAATCTACCACAAACCGATTGTCTAAAATCTTCTTAATATCAGGAACGCGAGGGATCCTCCCTGCTTTAACTAAGAATTTTGCTTCCTCCTCCCAATTCTGATAGATACTAGAGGGATGTTGTGGATTCATATATATTTTTACGTTTGGTTCCAAAGTCTGTACAGAAAAGCTATTCCAATAAAAGGAAAAAGACTCGGGAGTTAATTCTGTACCTATAGCGGCATTCATCTTTAGACGGCACCACTCATTGACCTCAGGTGTATGAAGAGGATTTAACCAATAATCTAAAGCTCCAAACATCACAGCCAAGAACTTTAATACTAGCATCGGATTTTTCTCAACCCATTCACGGCGAGCTACAATAATATTATAAAGCTTATTTTTTATTATTTTGCCAGGTGGGCTGGACAAAAATCCTTTTTTAGTCAAAAGATGGAGTCCTTTACCATAAAGCACAAAGGCAACTGATGGATTACATACTGCTGCATCAATCCTATTTGCTAACATAGCTGCCTGCATTTCAGGATTTTCCATATGAATCAATTTTACATCTTTTGAAGTCCATCCCAGTTTCTTTAAAACAAGTGTCAACCAATATTCATTTAAAGAACCGATCATTGTAGCGATTTTTTTCCCTTTGAGTTCTTTCAGACTATTATATCGAGGTTGAGCAATAATTCTATACATAGGAGTCACATCTACAGGTATTGCAATAACCACAGGATCATAGATATTCTGAGCTGCAGCAATTAGCGCAGGCGTATCTCCCATTATACATACATCGAGATCTCCTTTGGCCATCGCATAATTTTGTGGGGATCCCGAAAAAAACTGGGTTAAAGTTACATCTATCCCCGCTTTATTCCACCATCCTTTTTCTTTAGCTAAATGAAATACCCAGTAAGGTCCGTAGGGCTGATATCCGATATGTATCACAGGTCGGTTCTGAGCTTCTCCTATATTAACTCCCAGTATCCCAAAAAGAAATATTATGCACAAAGTCCCTACTATTAATTTACCTATCCTCCCTTTTTTCACCCTCATAATTTTTCCTCCTTTCTCTATCATTGTATAGGAGTAGATAAGGTCTCTCAGCTTTTTCATGAGCTTTAATAGCTCTTACCTTATCTACTTTTTCCCTGGCATTACATACTCCTTTTGGAATAGCAAAGCTCTTCAATTTTCTTATAGGTTAAGACATTTCAGATATCCGTCTTGTGCTAAAAGTCATTACTTTTTTATCTCATCACCTATTATTATACTGGATACAACACTTAAAATGTTACTTAGAGGAAGTCCTGTCCTACTTGGTATCTGAATACAGAGAGATTAGAGATGATTTGCTGCGAGATAATAGGAGTTCTTCTATAATAGTTAACCTTACAAAAAAGGGATGGCTTAAAAAACTGGTAGAAAACCCGAAGTACAGGTGCACAATCTACGGAAATAGACCATTGTAGAGCATAATCTTGGGCTATAAACAAGTTTCTCTCAGCAACTGGGATAGCTAAGGTAGTGTGTAATCTATGAGAGATCTCTGGGAGGAGAAAAACGCAAAAGTCAACATCAACAAAGTTTACTACTTCGCTGTATCCTAAACTCAAGTAACGAGATGCACGAGATTAAAAAGAGTCCCCGCTGCAATGTCTCTCAGAAAAGCTTGATAAGAGAAAAACTAAAAACAGCTGACAACCTGTCTCAAAAGGAAACTTAGCAATCCCGCCTACACCGTCAGAGAAATCGATGGAGTATATAATGCCATAACCTAAATAATACTTGGTTCTTTTGGAAGAATACCCTTATATCAAATTAGTCTTGACAAAGAACACTTACCAAGGGATTTTCTCTTTATAATATAAAATGCTTGTTGTTAAATTAAAGCAATTGTCTGTCTTTTTATTAAAGCCAAAGGTAAATATGATAGTGTTTATCTTAATGATATCTATCTCTAGCCTGCTGCATCGCACCTCAATATGGTTATACATCTCTTAAGGCTCGAGAATTCCTCTTATTTTAATATAAAAAATCCAAGCATCACAAAGAACTGCCGTATCTCTCCAGTATTTTACCAGAATCGGTAAATAATTTGTAAATACAATTTTTCTGTCTCAATTATTCTTCTTTTTAATCTAATTCTTTTACTTTCCAATAATTAAATTTTAAATTATACTTTTTCTTTTCATTTTTTTGAAGCAATCTTCCATAGCTGAAAGCGTTTTATCGACATCTTCTTGAGTATGAGATGCAGAAATATAAAATTGACTAAAGTTTCTTGGTCTGATAAGTATTCCTCGCTCTAATAGTAATTTCCAGAACTCATAAAAGATATTGAAATCAGCTGTACAGGCTTCTCTATAATTCCTTATCTTTTCCAATTTGGTAAAATAAATTTGAAACATAGGAGCAACTCCTTGAACAATGGCTTCCATATTAAATCTTTTAATCATATCTCTTATTCCAGCAATTAATTTATTTCCAATGTCATACACATGCTTATAGACTGCTCCGTTTTCTCTCTCTAAAAAATTTAAGGTAGCATAAGCTGCAGCTATGCCCACACGATTTGCATTAAAAGTACCAGCATGTGCTACTTTTTGCTGAGTAATTAAATCCATTATTTCTGTTTTCCCTCCATACATAGCTATTGGAAAACTTCCTCCTAAGGCTTTTGCAGTAGTCCATAAATCTGGTTTAATATTAAAAAATTCCTGAGCACCCCCCAATGCTAATCTAAATCCAGTGATAACCTCATCAAAAATTAACACAATACCATTCTTTTCTGTTAAATCCCTTAGGGTTTCTAAATATCCCTTCTCGGGAGGAATAATACCCCCATTACCCATATAGGGCTCAGTGATCACCGCAGCAATTTCGTCTTTATACTTATTAATTGTATTTTCTAATACTGACATATTGTTCCACGGAAGAATAACGAGGTCTTGAGTTACACTTCTTGGTATTCCTAGAGAAGCAGGTACACTGTGAGGTTTAAACTCTGGACCAGCATCATCTAAGGAAGGAAACGTACTTATATTTATATTATCTATCCATCCGTGATAATGTCCCTCGAACTTTATCACTTTATCTCTACCTGTATATGCCCTAGCTAATCTTAGTGCCATTTGAACGACTTCTGAACCTGAATTTCCAAATCCTACTTTTTCTACACAGGGAACATGTTTTATCACCTTCTCTGCAACTTTAATTTCCAATTCATAGGGTAGACCGTAACATACTCCTTTCTCTATTTCACTCTTAACAAATTCTACTATCTCCTCTCTCGCGTGACCCACAAATACAGGACCACATGCCAGAAGATAATCAATGTATTCATTTCCATCTACATCATAAATTTTACTCCCTTTAGCTCGCTCTATATAGATCGGATAGGGTGTATACCCTCCTGGAAGTCCTCGCGCCCGACTAGCTACACCTCCAGCTATTGAATTTAAAGCTTTCTTATAGAGTAACTTAGATCTATAAGTTCTTTTACTTTCCATTACTTCCTCCTTATTCTTTGTACTTCACAGAATATCGCTCTTTTAATTAAAATGATTTTTTCTTTGAACAGCCCTATTAACAGCTTCCACAATATCTGAAATACCCAGTGCGTATTTATCCAACAACTCATCATACGAACGTGCAGATTCTGCAAAAGTATCTTGAATACCCACTATTTCTAAAGGCACTGGATGCTCTCTTGACAGAAGTTCTGCTACTGCCCCTCCTAAACCCCCATAAATACTATGTTCTTCTACTGTCACTATAGCTTTTGTTTCTTTTGCCGCATTGAGAATAATATCTTTATCAATTGGTTTAAGGGTATGTATTTCTATTACCCGAGAATTAATACCCTGTTTTTCCAATCTCTCCGCAGCTTCCATGCTTCTACTTACCATAACTCCTGTACAAACTATGGTTATATCAGTGCCTTCTTTTAACAAGTTCCCTTTGCCAATGATAAACTCATGATCTTCATCAAAAATAAGGGGAACTTCAGCTTTACTCAGCCTTAAAAAAACTGGACCTTTCCACTCTGCTATGGCTTGCACAGCTTTTTTGGTCTCATAAGCATCCGCTACAACAATAACCGTCATATTTGGTATTGAGCGCACCAAGGCTAAATCAAAAATTGATTGATGAGTAACACCATCTGAAAAGTTAGATAAACCACCATGATGAGCAGCTATTTTTACATTCAACTTAGGATAAGCAATGGATGTCCGAAGTTGATCTCCAGCTCGCAGGCAAGCCAGAAAACTAAAGGTATTAACAAAAGGAATCCATCCTTCAATAGCCAATCCGGCAGCTACTCCCATCATGTTCTGCTCTGCTACGCCAAAATTAAAAAACCTATCAGGAAACTCTTGAGCAAATTTGTTAGTTCGTGTAGCATGAGATACATCTGCATCAAGTACTACTACTTTTCTATTATTTTTTCCTAACTGTACTAACGCATCGCCGTAGGCATCTCTTATAGCAACACTTTTTTTCATTTTTCACCTTCCAGCTCTTTTAAGGCTAACTCATATTGTTTCTGATTTGGAGCCCCTCCATGCCACTGGAATTTTCCTTCCATGTAAGATACTCCCTTTCCTTTAATAGTATGTGCAATAATAATAGTGGGACCTTTCCTTTTTTCTTTAGCGAAATCAAGTGCATTGGCAATTTCTAAAATATTATGTCCATCTATCTCTATTGTATTCCAACCAAATGCTTCCCATTTCTGCCTTAATGGATTTAAAGGCATAATCTCATCAACAGGTCCGTCAAGCTGGACCTTATTAAAGTCACAAATAGCTATTAGATTATCTAGACTATATTTATTTGCAGATATGGCTGCCTCCCAAACTGAGCCCTCATCTAATTCTCCATCTCCTAAAAGAACATATACATAAAAATCTTTTTTCTTCAATTTTCCACTAATAGCTATCCCTACCCCAACTGACAACCCGTGACCTAAGGATCCGGTAGACATTTCTACTCCTGGTGTTTTCCTCATATCTGGATGACCTTGAAGTATAGAATTTATGTTTCTGAGAGAGTAAAGTTCTTTTTCTGGAAAATACCCAAGCTCAGCTAAGACTACATATAAAGCTGGAACGGAATGTCCTTTAGAAAGAATAAATCTATCTCTATCTTCCCATAGAGGATTACTAGGGTCAATTCTCATATGGTGAAAATATAAAACTGTAATTATATCTATTGCAGACAAAGAACCGCCTGGATGTCCCGATTGAGCTATATAAATCATCTCGATGATCTTCTTTCTAAATTCCTTAGCCCTTTTTTGGAGCTGATTAATTAACTGTAAAGAATGGGTACTCATACCTATCTTACCTTTAATCTATATTTTTATTGGAAATAATTAACATATGTCAGAAACCTTTCTTAACTCAGCTTTTCACATAATCTTGTTTCTAACTCCTTTTGAATTGATCTTCATTTTCTGCTATCCTTTTATGGCATCCATCAATTATTCCCCATGAACAGGCCTCTTTAATTTCATCCAACTTTGC
>JAGHCO010000163.1 GCA_021160405.1 Candidatus Aerophobota bacterium | reverse complement strand
TTATCTAAAAGGAAAGGCTGTTAGTGACAAAAACATTAAAATTTACTGTTTTGATATTTTACTGAAGAATGGAAAACTCTTGACGGGGCTGCCCTACTCTCAAAGATATAAAATTTACACAAAAACCATTAAAAGAGGAAAACATATTACTTTGGTAGATACTACTATAGTTAACACTCTAAACCAGCTAAAAAAGGCTATAACCAAACATGCTCAAAAAGCTCCATTATCTGAAGGAGCAATGTTAAAAACTGGTAACTTTAGATACACAAAAGAGGATGCTGTTCTCATAATAAAAGTGAAAAATTTTAAAGAGGGCAAATTTCTTGTAATTGGAAAAAGAGAAGGAAAGACAAAAGGAACATTTCAGTATGCTTTGGCTTTTGTAGAAAATAGAGAGATAGTGCCACTTCGCTCGCGGCAGAAACTATCACAAAAAGATATTGATAAATTGAAAAAAGATGGCTGGAAATTCATTCCGGAGTTAAATTTGAAACCGGGGGATCTATCTCCACTATTTACCTTTCTCACAGGAGCAGATGCAAAATTAAAAGATATCTTAACCATTCGTTTTGAAGAGGCTCTAAAATTTGAAAGAGATGGAATAACATATTATAGTCTTCAGAAACCAGCAGTGGCAGACATATCAGAAAATAACATAATATGGGATAAAGCTCTTATGGAAAAAGCAGTTAAAGTGGGTATGGGACCATTAGATATGCCGTTTTCTAAAAAGGAATAGCCATGGCTAAAAGAATCTCCAGGCAAACAGAAAAAGAAATAGTATCTTTATATAAGGAACGTTTTTATGCAAGGGAAATTGCAAAGAAATTGGACATTAGTATAGACACTGTATCAAAATACCTGCATAAGAACGGGGTAACTGTTACAAAAAGTTTCGCCGAGAAAGCTCCCTCTTTTAGAGGGAGATGAGAGGCGAATACTCTTAATAAAATTCGAGAATTAATGGAAAAGGATCAAATGATTAAAACTCAGCATATAAGACTTAGACCAAGTAAAAAAGAGTGTAATCTACTTAGAGAGTACCAAAAAGAAACAGCTCAATGCTGGAATGCTATTATCACTATGGCTAAAGAGTACTATGACCAGACCAGAAAGTGGATCAGCAAAAGTGATCTGCAAAAACAGCTTAAAGGTAAATTCAAACTCCACAGCCAAACTATCCAAGCTCTAACCGATAAGTTTGTAGCCAACAGACAAGCAACAGCTAAGCTCAGACGCTTAGAGCTGAGAAAGATTAAATACCCCTACAGAAAGAAAAAATATATGACCATCCCTTTTAAACAGCAAGCAATACGAACAAATGATAATGGAGAATTGATCTTGTCACTCTCGAAAGGAATCTTTTTTAATACCGGATACATACCAGATAGAAAAATTCATACTGCAGAGATTCTTTTTCGAAATGGCAGATATACCTTAGCTGTAACCACAGAGTACCCCGAACCAGAACTTAAGGTCTATGGAATAAAAGCAGGTATAGACATAGGTGAAATACATCCTGTAGCTCTGTGTGATGAGGACGGTGATGGACTTATTATCTCTGGCAGAGAAATAAGAGCTATTAAACAGTGGAGAAATAAATCTTTGGCTGCTCTAAGCAAAAAGATCTCTTATTGCCAAAAAGGTAGTAGACAATGGAGAAAATATAAAAGAGCAATCTCCAAGTTAATCTCAAAGACTGAGAACCAACTTCGTGATCTATATCATAAAGTAACTCGTAAGGCTATAAGCTGGGCTCATGCTAAAGGGATTTGTGAACTTATTATTGGTAACCCAACTGGTGTTGGCAAAAATTCCCGCAGGAAAAGAAAACTAAGCCGCAAATCTGCTCAGAAAATCTCTCAGATGGAGCATGGGAGGATCAAACAATACTTAAGATACAAAGCCAAAGAACTGGGAATAAATACGTGTCTCGTAAGTGAACGGGACACCAGTCAAGATTGTCCTGTATGCGGTCATAAAAACCGCTGCAATGGCCGAATCTATACATGCTCGAGGTGTGGTTTCACTACCCATCGAGACGGCAAAGCAGCATTCATGGTAATACGTAAGAAGTATGATGTTCCTTTGCCTGAACAATTTCAGTTCGAGCATGTACAGGCCGAATCAAAGTATCGCAAGTCCTCAAAAGGAGCTTGCGTAGTTGGTGCTGGCGTCACCCAAAGTAGCTTGGTTATAGCTGGATCCCTACTTGGCACGATATAGTGCTGGGCAAATCCAGTGTTTCCAAGAATCATCCCCTTTTAGGGGGTGAGTACGTCAACAATAACTTAACACCAGAAATAGAAGATGAAATGATAGAGCTATACAACCAAGGAATAAGTACGGCTGAGTTGAGTAAACGCTATAGGTTCGCAAGCAATGTAATTTTACGACACTTTCATAGACGTGGGGTAAAAATTCGTCATAGAAAATACAATTTTAACGAAAAAGCTTTTGAAAGTATTAATAATGAGGAAACAGCTTACTGGTTGGGGTTTTTGATGGCAGATGCTTCTGTAAGAAAAGAGCGCGCTCACTATCAGTTTAGTTTTTTCTTAAAGGCTGAAGATGTTGAGTGCATTAAGGCGTTTAAGAAATTTATGAAAGCTGATCAACCTATAGTAACTAAGAAAAACAATAAAGGCTATGTAGAGAAAGGGATTAGACTCAACAGTAAAAAACTTATTCATGATCTTGCCAAATACGGTATTATACCAAGAAAAAGTTATAAAGAGAGATTTCCAGAGAATATTCCTAATGAATTGGTTCATCACTTTATGAGGGGTGTGTTTGATGGAGATGGGCATGTAGGAATCAACCATAATGAAGAGGCATTTCAGGTGGGGGGAACGAGAGAGTTCCTTATAGTCTATCAAAAAATTCTTGCTAAAAATTGTAATTTAAATGTATCATCATATTGTCTATACAGAGATAAGAATACCGTGTGTTCTTACAGACTTAAATATGGGGGACGTCTTCAAGTTCTTAGAATATATGAATTTTTATATAAGGATGCCACTATCTGGCTCGAGCGAAAAAGAAAAGACTTTGAAAAATTAAAAAACAAACAACTTCAGTGGGTTCCAGTAGATAGCAGAATCGTAGAAAGAATGTTAAGACTTTATCAGGCTGGCTCCAGCTCAGTGGATATAG
Source organism: Candidatus Aerophobota bacterium (assembly GCA_021160405.1). GTDB lineage: Bacteria > Aerophobota > Aerophobia > Aerophobales > JAGHCO01 > JAGHCO01. The sequence goes on along the minus strand of JAGHCO010000163.1, from coordinate 2,928 downwards.
CAAAGACTTATAACGTTACTCACAGAACAGTTTTAAACCATTTATACAAAAATAATATTCCAACCAGAACTTTATCTGAGGCTCAAAGGGTTAAACATAAACCTAAAAGTTTTTATGACTCTTTTTGCTGTGTAGTTAAATTGCGTTCGGCGCAATCTAACTAAACTAAAAAAACCTTCAACTCGGGCCTAAACGCTCCTCTTGGCTCTCTAATTACAGTAAGATTTGAAGAAATGCAAGAATTTAAAGATAATGGAGTAACTTATTATTCTATTTTGAAACCAGCTCCAACAGATACAAGTGAGTTAGGGAAGGTATGGGGATTAAAAGAGGTAAGAGAGGCGGTTCGAGTGGGGACCAGGCCACTTAATCTACTCTGAAAGACAGAATAATAAGTAAAGTGAACTTGCACCGGAATTCAAAACTGTCTTTAAAAAATTACGCACCGTGATCAAGTCGTAGATCTTGGAACCCGTTGCAATATAGCCAATCTTCTACTCTAGTCCAGGTTGAAGAACATTACATATGCTACGGAAATCATCAAAACTTAAATGCCTATATTCTCTTTCATCCATTAGCTCAGCAATGAGCGAATAAGGTGCGTAGTAGACAACCCTTTTACTAAGAAGAGTTTTTATGGATGGTTCTTGGAGTACCTCACTCAGCTTTTTTTGCCTTTTATCCGGAAGTATAACAAAAGTCTCAATTCTTAAGTGAGGTATTGCGTCAAAGACATTCGCCATTCTTAACAACCCTTCCCTAAGGTTAGTAGTGTGTTCAACCTCTATTAGCGATACAGGTACAGCCTTTCTCTGAAGCCAAATTATATCTATGTTTTTAAGCCTCTCCAAAATGAGTTTATCTAATCCGGGGATCACCAATTTTTCCATATTTCTATATTTTTTTAACTCTGGGTTCTTCCTTATCTCTGGCTCGCCAATCCAAACATCATAACCAAAGTCCTTTCCAAATTGACTTACAACTCTTATCACACGACTATGATCGAGCTCTTCAGCAGAAGAGATTTTTAGAGCATATGTATCTATGGGGAAGAAGCCAAGAGTCAGTTGCCTCTCACCCATATATTCCCAGAATGGCCTCTTTTCTCCTCTAACTGGCTTTGCAATATCTCTTATGATTTGTAAAATTTCCCTGTTTTCTGGAGTCTTTGAATTCTTTAGTAGCGTGAAAATAGCCGATAATATATCGTCAATAGTGACATTTTCTCCCTGCTGGCGCTTTTTATTGAAAACGGAAAAAGCTATCCACTCTATTCTTCGATCTAAAGGAACAAAATCAAGGGGAGAAACCCTCTCTTCTCTTTTTAATCGCCAAATTTTCGCCCTTCTTGTCAAACGCTCGAAATGTTCGTCGAATATTTTTATGTAATTCAAATCTCTGACCTTAGAATTATGCATCAATCCTTTATCTATCAAAGAAAGTGTGATACCCCTAACTAATTGATTAAAAGTCGCCTGACCATTATGTAAAAGGATAATTTGTCTCGCTTTGGGAAGTATTATATCAGAAACAATACGATTAATGTTTATACCTTTAACGTGCGGTAATGGTTTTACTTTGGGTTTGTAAAAAGTAACATAAATGTCTCCAGTCATTTCTCCAGGATTTTTAGCATAGATCCAATTAGTATATTCTCTCTGAGGAATTTGATAGACAGCAGTTACATATCTAAAACCTGTTACCTGAATAGCATACATTAAAGCATTCCAGTATTTTATCTCTCTACTATGAAAAGTAACAGTCATGTATTTATCGGGTTTCAAAACTCTGTAAATTTCTTTAAAAGCCTCACATAACATATCCCTGTAGATATCTGTTGCCTTTCCTTGTTTAGGATTAACTACAATTTCATTTTTCCAGTCATTTTCTAAACCGAGCCAACTTGCACCTAATTGGCTTAATTCGTAATATTGGATTGAATCTCCATATTCGGGATCTGTAAATACATAATCTACTGAACAATCATCAATAGGTAAATTACGCGCGTCTTCATTTAGAAAACACACATTAGCTTTATCATTAATGAGGTCACCAGGATTTTCTGATTCTTGAAAAAAATCTCCTATTTCTCTATTTGCCTCTTCCTTTCCTTTCATAATTGCATTAAACCGGTTTTTGAACACATGCAAAACATTTTGCTCGAGAAAAATTGGATGAACAATATAGTTTTTTACTCCCCATCCCTTCTTATTAGGTCGCTCCATTTTGCAAACATGCTCTAAGATTGCGGCAAAGCACAATAAGAGGGTATCCTTTATATTTTTTTCAACTTTTAAATTTTTTATTTCTCTCCCTAAGACCGAGAGCGCTATTTTATTTCTACTAGTGAAAAGTTTATCTATACTTTCAGTTCCTGGTCTCTGAGTAAGAAACCTTCGAGAGCCATAGGAAAGTTTCTTCTTTGGGAAGAAATAAAAAGGCGTTATTTCGTTCAGTCTCTGAAGTTTGTCTATATCTTCCTTATCTAATCTCTTTACCCCTCTTCTCATAGGACAGTCTCTATTGCTGCATTTAAATTCTATCACAATAGGAGTTTCTCCCACTTCTTTTATAAACCCTGGGCTCTCTAATCTGTCATTAATTGCTCGTGTAATTTCTTCCGGTCTTACATCTAAGTTTAGCTTTGCTATTAATTCCTTATGAGATATTGGGCCTTCGGCTTTGATGACTTTATAGATCTCTAAGGCTATTTGTGACATTTTATCATCACCTTGCACAATCTTTTTGGGTATTTCCATATCGTCTATTACTAAAACTTCTCTTTTTGGAATTTTTGATGCTTCATAAATTCTCATATAAGTCATAGAAAGAACCTCGGCAGTATTTCTACATCTGGGACATCTAGTGGAATACAGCCACTCAAGTCCGATCCTCTTTTTCTTATTTTTTACTAAAACAGGATAACAT